>NZ_LARE01000003.1:0-88504 GCF_000980245.1 Odoribacter sp. N15.MGS-14 | reverse complement strand
GATTGGTTGTGACATCCCAGTCTTTCCACCAGTACACAGAAGCGTGCTCTCCCGTATTTTCCAGACATACAAGGCGGCGTATCGTACGGTAACGATCGGCAATGGAAGGTGACGCCAACTCACGCGATTCCCAGCGGATACCGTCAGGATTATTCTCTGTCTTTTCCGTATAATCGATACATACGACTTCATCCGCCGTATATTTCAATACTTCCTTATCATCCGGTGTCGCAGTCATTTTGAAGGAATAATTGCTCTTTTTGAAAGCGGAGGCTTCGGCATGCCAGCCCCTCTTCACATATCCTTCCACTTTTTCACCGGATGTCAAGGTCACCACCACACGGCGAAACTCCTGGTCTTTTACTTTCTGCGCATTCGCCTGCGGTATGTACACACACAAGGCCAGTACTACTAAAAAAAGATTTTTCATAATTGTATGTTTAAAGGTTAATGTCCGATATGATATTCCTGTAACATCAACACGGTTTTATCACGCCACGTATCCAAACTACGGATGCGTCTGCACAATTCCGCATCGTCAGCCACGTAACGGCAAAGCCGTTCCCGAAAAGCGTTTCCCGTCCGCGGCTTCATTTTTCCAGGAGAATAATAGAGGGTGTCACCCGATTTCCGCAGATAATAAATCACCCGCGAACGACTGAAGACCCCTCTCCGTTGCCAAACCTGGATTCCTCCGTTAGAAGCGATACCATAACCCCGTCCGGAGTAAACGTAAGCCTCGATATGCGGCGTAGCAAAATACTGCCAACACCAACCGATACCCTCTGCCAGTATGAATTTCCGCCGGAATTCCGGTGTCCGGGGATGCCAACAGACAATTGAATCGATTTCCTCCGCCGGATAAACCTCTTTCTGTTTGTCCCTGGTGAAAATGCCCCGGAATGCTTTAACATCTTTGCCTTTTTTGGGAATACACACACGATGATCACCCGAAAATCCGACACTTTTTCCCTCCTTGAAATAAATAATACCCTCCACCGGAACGGCTGCCCGAACAGAGAAAACTCCCACGCTCCACACACAAATCAAAAACAATTTTATACTCATTTATTTTTTTTTGTGACAAAAATATGGTTAATAAAATAATTTAACTAACTAAATATCAAAATATTTTTTGGACTTCGTCCCTATCGGCTGTTCCGGCAGCCGTTAATAACACGCCTAAATATATTCTATTACGATAAAATGAAAGATGCTGTGATTTTAATTTTTTTTCGTAGGTTTGTAGCCGATTTCCAAAGGTTAATTTCGGTATGTAATGTACCTGCTATTTTGAAAGTATATGATTGAGAATTTAGTGATAGTGGAGTCTCCGGCAAAAGCCAAGACCATTGAGAAATTTTTAGGGAATGGTTATACCGTGAAGTCGAGTTTCGGACACATCCGCGATTTGGAAAAAAAAGATTTAGGAGTAGATATCGAACATAATTTTCAGCCTAAATATGAAATATCTTCCGACAAGAAAACAATCGTCAAAGAGCTGAAAACACTGGCCAAGGAAGCGAAGACCGTATGGCTGGCTTCCGATGAGGACCGTGAAGGAGAAGCCATTGCATGGCATTTATTTGAGGTGTTGAAATTAAAACCGGAGAACACCAAGCGAATAGTATTTCATGAGATTACCAAAGATGCGATTCTCCATGCGATTCAAAACCCAAGAAACATTGACAAAAATCTGGTGGATGCCCAACAGGCCCGGCGGGTATTGGACCGTTTGGTCGGATTCGAAATGTCGCCGGTGTTATGGAAAAAGGTAAAGCCTTCACTTTCTGCCGGCCGGGTGCAATCCGTTGCCGTAAAACTGATCGTTGAACGCGAACGCGAAATCAATGCTTTCAAAGAACAACAATATTACCGGGTTTGCGGAACTTTCGAAACCCAGCAACATGCTCAATTAAAAGCCGAAGTACAGACCCGTTTTACCGATAAAGAAACGACACTTACTTATCTGGAAGCCTGTAAAACAGCTATTTTCCATGTGGATAGTGTAGAGACCAAGCCGACGACCCGCAAGCCTGCTCCCCCGTTCACCACTTCCACATTACAACAGGAAGCTTCCAGAAAACTGGGTTTTTCGGTATCCCAGACCATGTCGGTAGCACAAAAGCTTTATGAACACGGGCTTATTACCTATATGCGTACCGACTCGGTCAATCTCTCCGATCTGGCCATCCGGACAGCCAAAGCTGTCATTTGCGAAACATTGGGAGAAAAATATTCCAAACCACGGAATTTCGCGACCAAGACCAAAGGAGCACAAGAAGCCCACGAAGCTATCCGGCCTACCTATATGAACAAAACGGCCATAGAAGGCGACCGGAACGAGCAACAATTATATGAACTGATTTATAAAAGGACTCTGGCTTCGCAAATGGCGGACGCCCAATTGGAAAGGACCAATATGATCATCGGTTTATCCAACCATTCCATCCCCTTTACGGCAACCGGTGAAGTGATTATTTTCGACGGTTTTCTGAAAGTATACATGGAATCACATGACGAAGAAACCGATGATGAACAGGCCGGTCTATTACCTGCTTTAGCTCCGGGAGACCAGTTACAACGTCAGCTCATTACAGCTATAGAACAATACACCCTTCATCCGCCGAGATACACCGAAGCCAGTCTGGTAAAGAAAATGGAAGCTTTGGGTATCGGACGTCCTTCTACCTATGCTCCGACGATCACAACTATACAAAACCGGGGCTACATCATCAAAGAATCCCGGGAAGGCGTCGAGCGTAATATCGAACAGATCGAACTGAAGGGCAACGATATTAAAATCAAACCCAACAAAAAGATATTCGGCGCAGAAAAGAAAAAACTTTTCCCTTCCGATATGGGTATGGTAGTTACTGATTTTCTATCGGAGCATTTCACCAATATCATGGACTATAACTTCACCGCTGAAGCAGAAGAAGCCCTCGACGATATTGCCGAAGGGTCTGTCGAATGGCAAAAGATGATCGGAGAATTCTATCATCCTTTCCATGAAACTGTCGAATCTACCCTCAAAAATTCGGAACGGAATAGCGGGCAAAGAATTCTAGGTACGGATCCGGTAAGCGGCGAGACAGTGAGTGTACGAATCGGCCGGTTCGGTCCGATGGCACAAATCGGGGAAGGAGAGCATGTACGTTATGCAGGCCTTTTAAAAGGACAGCTCATGGAAACCATCACCCTGGAAGAGGCCTTGGGTTTATTCAAATTTCCACGTAAAATCGGCCAGTACGAAGATAAAGACGTCAGTATCGGGATCGGCCGGTTCGGACCTTATATCAAACACAACAATGTGTTCGTATCTTTGAAAAAAGGAGAAGACGATCCGGGGACCATCACTCTCGAGACAGCCATTCAACGCATTGAAGAAAAAAGAGAAAGTGACCGGAATAAACTGATAAAAGTTTTCGATAATGGAGTGCAAATCCTGAACGGCCGCTTCGGACCTTACATTTCTTACAATAAAGCGAACTATAAAATCCCTAAAACATGTAAAGCAGACGAGCTTACATTAGAAAAATGTATGGAATTGATCGAGAAAGAAAGTAGCAAGAAAAAGACAGGCGGAAGCAGCAAAAAAACGCCTGTCCGAAAAGCCCAAACGACCACGAAAAAGAAAAATTAAACCATTTCTTTATTAAAAGGATGTGTGTCAGGAAATAAACCTGAAATAAAGTGAGGAAAAGCGAGCCCGAAAATTTGCACAACAATGCACTTTTATCTATCTTCGTAGCCTCTAAAAATAATGTAAACCGTAAAAAACATTAAATTTTTAATATAAATGGCAACATTACAAACAATCAGAAATCGCGGCGGACTACTTGTTAGTATTGTGATCGGTCTGGCCCTGATAGCATTCATTGTAGGAGATGCATTAAATTCAGGTTCAAGAATTTTCAATAGCCAACGGAATCAGATTGGCGAGATCGCAGGAGAGGGAGTATCTATCATAGATTTCCAAAACCGCGTCAGTAAAAATGAAGAAATGATCAAAGCGATGAACAATGTATCTTCACTGAATGAAGAACAGCAGACCATGTTGCGGGAAAACACCTGGCAGCAAATGATCATGGAACAATTGATGCAAAGAGAATATGATGAAATCGGTATCGATGTCAGTGGTGATGAATTGTACGATGCATTACTCGGCGAAAATATGAGTCCGGCATTACGCCAGCTTTTTACAAATCCGAATACGGGCGAAATCGATTATGCCGGTGCCAGAGATTATGTAAAAAAAGTAATCTCCGCTCCCAATAATATTCCGCAGAAAGCATATTGGCTGAACATGGAAAAAGAAGTTTCCGACAGCCGGAAAATGGCGAAATACAATGCAATTGTCGCCAAAGCGCTGTATATTACGGATGCCCAGGCACAAGAAGCAGCAGCCAACAGTGCTGATAAAGCCGACATCAGTTATATCGTCAAAAACTATTCTACAATTGAAGATTCTACGATCAACGTAAGCAACGGGGAGATCAAAGAATATTACAACAAACATCAGAAGAGCTTCGAACAACCGGAATCGCGGAAAATTGTTTACGTCAACTTTGATATTGAACCTTCCGGAGAAGATTTCTCCGAAACTGAAGGGGCGGTGAACGACCTGGTAAAAGAATTTGAAGAAAGTGCAGACCCACTGGAGTTTGTAAACCTCTCTTCCGATAAAAAAGCCGACCGAAACTATTTCAAACAAGATGAAATAGCAAACGACAGTATGGCTCAATTCCTTTTTAACAACGAGAAAGCCGTATTCGGTCCTTATCTGGAAAATAACGCCTATAAAATTTCCAGAGTAGCTTCTGTCAAAATGTTGCCTGATTCTGTAAGAGCTCGCCATATTCTGATCGCTCCTCAAAATCAAGACTATGCACAAGCAAAAAATATAGCAGACAGCTTAGCCGATCTGTTAAGAAAAGGAGCTAATTTCGAAGAATTGGCTAAAACCAATTCCGTAGACCAAAATTCAGCAGTCAACGGAGGCGATCTGGGTTGGTTTACGTCGAGAACGATGGTACAGCCTTTCAGTGATTCTGCCTTCTTCGCTAAGAAAAACGATATCAAGGTAGTCTTGACACAATATGGCGCACATGTGCTGCAGGTAACGGACATGGCTAAACCGGTGAAAAAAATCCAGATTGCAACGGTTGAAAAAGAAGTTTCTCCATCTGCTAAAACCACTAATCAGATTTACAACGATGCACGTACTTTTGCTATTGAAGTATCCAATCTCGACAACTTTAACAAAAAAGTCGAAGAAAGCGGTTTAACCAAACGTATCGCTACCATCGGCAAAAACGATAAAACAATCGCCGGTATGGAGAGTGCCCGTGAAATGATCCGCCAGGCTTATATGGCCGAAGAGGTGGACGAAGTTTTAAAAACAAACGATGGCTCGACCATCTTTGAAAACGGGAACAAATTCACCATCGCCGTACTGACAGAAATCGACGAAGAAGGTATCGCTCCGCTCAATAAGGTTGCCGGTAATATCAAACGGATCCTGATACAGAAGAAGAAAGCCGATTTGTTGAAAAAAGAACTGGCATCGGCTAAGAGCGGTAGTGAAAGTTTACTTTCCATTGCCCAGAAAGCCGGTTTGGAAGTCAAAGAAGCCAACGAAATTTCATTCAATTCTTTCCAAATTCCGGGAGCAGGAATCGAACCTAAAGTAATCGCTGCTTCCAGCATGACCGAACAAGGAAAGATCTCCGAACCGATCGAAGGAAATCAGGGGGTATATCTGATCCTGGTAAACAACCGGACAACCGAAGAGGTAACCCCGGATATGGTCGCTCAGAGCAAACAAGCATTGCAACAAAGCAATATGTATCGCGCAAACTATCAGGCTATTCAAGCTATTTTGAAAAATGGCGAGATAGTCGACCAGAGATACAAATTCTATTGATAGAAAATATAAATATGAAAAGACAGGAGGGGTTAGTACAACTCTTCCTGTTTTTTTTAACCCTATTTTTATGAAAAAAAGGATATTAATTACCGGTGGTGCCGGCTTTATCGGTTCACACCTTTGTAAGCGTTTATTAGATGAAGGAAATGAAGTTCTTTGCCTGGACAATTACTTCACAGGAAATAAAGAAAATATACTTCCTCTTATCGCCAATCCTTATTTTGAAGTCATCCGCCACGATATCATGAATTCCTTCTATGCAGAAGTAGATGAAATTTATAATCTGGCCTGTCCGGCTTCGCCCATCCATTACCAGTACGATCCTATCCGAACCATCAACACGTCGGTTATGGGAGCTATCAACGTTCTAGGCCTGGCTAATCGGGTAAAGTGTAAGGTCATGCAAGCGTCGACCAGTGAGGTATACGGAGATCCGCAAATCCATCCGCAACCCGAATATTATTGGGGGAATGTTAATCCCATCGGAATCCGTTCCTGTTACGACGAAGGGAAACGCTGTGCAGAGACCATTTTTATGGATTATCACCGGCAATATAAGGTAAAGATCAAGATTATCCGTATCTTCAATACATACGGCCCGAATATGCATCCACAGGACGGCCGTGTCGTCTCGAACTTTATTGTCCAGGCACTACAGGGTAAAGACCTCACGATCTACGGAAATGGGCAGCAGACCCGTAGTTTCCAATATGTAGACGATCTCATTCAAGGCATGGTAAAAATGATGGATACGGGAGATGATTTCATCGGGCCCATAAACTTGGGAAATCCTTGTGAATTCACCATTTTACAGTTGGCAGAAACTGTGCTGCGATTGACAAATTCCAAATCGAAAATTGTTTTTCAGCCCCTCCCCTTAGACGACCCGACCCAGCGTAAACCGGACATCACCCTGGCCCAATCGAAACTAGGCTGGGCACCGACCATTGGATTAGAAGACGGATTAAAGGAAACCATCGCCTATTTCAAAAAGATTTTATAGCGGAGAAGGGCTTTACAAGACTGATTTGTGAGCACCGGATAAACCTGAATCAGCGAAATCTTGCCGATTTCTGACCAGCGGAACTTTCTCCCTGAAAACCAAAATAATCAGGAAGGAAGTTCTGGTTATTTATAGAAATTCCGCACGAACATACCTTTAATCGGTCTTTTCAGTATCAAAGCTGCAAAAACGGCATGAATGAAACCTATTCCATAGGCAAATAACTGAATAAAAGCAGCCACAATCGACAAAAACGCGACCTTTATACTTTTATTCAACCGCCAAGAATCGATAAAAAAGACAAATATTAATAAGAGCAAAGGAAGCAGGCAATACCAAGAAAAAAATATCCCTCCCAACAAGCACAACAAACAACCGATAACAAAACAAGCCGGCAGGAAATGCACCAATTTCAAAGAATGGGGGTGTAAAAGGTACAGATTGATCCGGGCCATACCCGAATTATACACCTGCTTGAAAAACTTTCGGAAAGAAGTTCGGCGTTTATGAAAAACATAGGCCTCGGGCAACAGACAGGTTTTAAATCCGGCAGCCATGATGCGGATACTCATATCGATATCCTCCCCAAAACGCAGACCGGAGAAGCCCCCGGTAGTTTTCAGTACCTCCTGTGAAAAACCCATATTAAAACTCCGGGGATGAAATTTTTCCATAGACTGTTTCTGTCCCCGTATTCCTCCTGTAGTAAAAAAGGAGGTCATCGAATAATTAATGGCTTTTTGCACCTCTGTAAAAGAGTCATGCGCCCGGTCGGGCCCTCCGAAAGCATCGACACCAGACTCCTGACAAGCCTGCCACACTACCTGGGTATATTGCCTGGGAATAATACAATCCGAATCGAGAAAGATCACATATTTCCCTTCGGCTCTTTCGGCACCATAATTCCGGCTCAGGCCAGGTCCGCTATTCTCTTTATAAAAATACCTGATATCAATAGCAGACTTATACTGCTCCACGATCCGGTCACAACGAATTGTAGAACCATCTTCAACGATAATGACTTCAAAATCGCGGTTATCCTGAACTGCCAGACTTTCCAACAATTCCTGCACCTCTTGCGGCCGATTATACACGGGTACGATCAATGACAAATAAGGCATAAGTCTAATTCCTAATTTTTCCAAAGGTAAAGAATATTTTTTCATTTGGAAAATCAGGATTGTAAAGGCAAAGGAATATGATATGTATTATTATTATTTTAACTTTGCTACGTCAATATAGAATCGACCCAATGTCTGAATTGAAAAAAGTTTTAATTGTTACTTATTATTGGCCACCAGCTGGAGGACCGGCAATACAGAGGACTCTGAAATTCGTAAAATACATGAGATTCTTCGGTTGGGAACCTGTTGTATTAACTGTTGAAAACGGGGAATATCCGGCTATCGATTCTTCACTGATCCAGGAAATTCCGGCAAACATACAGGTATATAAAACAAAAGCTTTCCAACCGTTCCAACTTTACCGGATGTTAACCGGTAAAAAAGAACATGCACATAATAATGCCAACGTTTTTGGTCAAAAGGATAAAACTTTCGCCGAACGTTTAGCCAAATGGATACGCCTGAATTTATTTATTCCCGATGCCCGGATCGGATGGTATGTCTATGCAGTTAAAGCAGCAAAAAAAATCATCGAACAAGAGCACATCGATTTGATTTATTCTTCTTCTCCTCCACACAGTTTACAGCTTATAGCACAAAAAATAGCTAAACAGAATAAGATTAAATGGGTTGCAGATTTCAGGGATCCCTGGTCTGAATTGGTTCATTATCAATCTTACAAACGTACCTGGTTGACAAGAAAAATCGACAGTCATTTTGAAAAATCGGTTTTCCGTTCTGCCGACCGACTTGTTGCTGCGGCCAACGACTACGCGACATGTATCAAAACACATGTCGACCGGAAAATCGAAGTCATCTATAACGGTTATGATCCGAGTGATTTCCCAAAGCCAAAGTCCAAGAACACAGAGGATTTCCTGATCACTTACACGGGGGAACTATCCGAGGACAGAATACCCCATGCTTTATTACGTGCTCTCAGCCGCTTAGAACATTCCAATATAAAATTACAATTTATCGGGAATACATGCCCGGAATTGAAACAGGAAATACAGCAGCTGAACCTGGGCAACAAAGTGATACTCAAACCTTATATGCCTCATATTGCTTCTATTGCAGAATTGCAACAATCCGATCTTTTGTTATTAGTGATCAATCAGGTCGCTAATGGCAAAGGTATTGTCCCCGGTAAAATTTTTGAATATTTAGGAACCCGTAAACCGATTCTTTGCTTAGGGGATCCCACAGGAGAAGCCGGTGAAATTATCAAAACCACGAATTCCGGGTTTTGTATCGCTCACCACAATGAAGAAGAAATTTTCATTTTATTGTCACGTCTTTCCTCAGGTGTTTTACCTAGCTTGAGCTTTCAAATCGAGCAATTCGAACGAAAAAATGAAACCGGACAATTATGTGATATTTTCAATACGTTAGTAAATAAGCCATCCTGAACATATTTTTCATCAATAGAGTAATCGAACAAAAATAGAAATTATGCAGAAGTCAGTATTGTTTATGGGTCTAGGATATATCGGTCTCCCGACAGCAGCACTCGTCGCCGATGCAGGCCTACAAGTGACCGGAGTCGATATCAATGAAAATGTGGTCAATAATATCAATAACTGTGACATCAGCAATCAGGAGCCAGGTTTACAGGAAATTGTAGAGAAAAATATCCGGAACGGCCGTTTAAAAGCTTCTCTCACTCCCAGTCCGAGTGATGTGTTTCTGATCGTAGTTCCGACCCCGTTCAATGAACATCATCAGCCTGACATATCCTATGTCACTGCCGCAACACGTCAGATTATCCCTTACTTAAAGAAAGGAGACCTATATATTCTCGAATCGACCTCTCCCGTCGGTACCACTCAAAAAATGGCACAACTGATTTTCAGTGAACGTCCGGAGTTAGAAGATCAGATCTTTATCGCCTATTGTCCGGAACGCATTCTGCCCGGCAACGCTCTGTACGAACTCAAATACAATGACCGGGTCATCGGTGGTTATACGCCGGAATCGACCCGGCAGGCTATAGCGTTCTATTCCCATTTTGTCAGCGGCTCCTTACATTCCACTAATTCCCCTACAGCAGAAATGTGTAAGTTAGTGGAAAATTCCTCCCGGGATGTACAGATTGCTTTTGCAAACGAGCTCTCTATTATATGCGACAAAGCAGGGATTAATGTATGGGAATTGATCCAACTGGCCAACAAACATCCTCGTGTCAATATTCTTCAACCTGGCGCCGGAGTAGGTGGTCACTGTATTGCAGTCGATCCTTATTTCATCACCTCCGATTTTCCTTTAGAGTCGCAATTGATCGGAAAAGCCCGGGAAATTAATAATTACAAAGCATTCTGGTGTGCAGAAAAAATTAAAAATACGATTCTTACTTACCAGCTTGAAAATAAAAGAAAGCCGAAAATAGCTTTGATGGGACTTGCTTTCAAGGCAGATATCGATGATTTACGGGAAAGTCCGGCAAAATATATCGCAGAAAAAATAGTGTCTGAATTTCCCGAAGCCTGTCTGATTGTCGAACCTAATATTTCGCAACACCCACAATTTCAATTGTCGGAAACCGGATACGCTTACCGACAGGCCGATATTATCGCTTTTCTGGTTGCTCATAAAGAGTTTAAAACACTTCCTTATGACAACAGTAAGCTTATCCTTGATTTCTGTGGAATATTCAAAAAATAAATTGGATGAAAAAAATCTTATTCATTTTCGGAACGCGTCCTGAAGCGATAAAGATGGCGCCATTAATCAAAGAAACCGGGCAAAGCCGTTCGCTCGGAATCGAAATCTGTGTAACAGGGCAACACCGGGAAATGTTAGATCAGGTTTTAAAACTTTTCGATATATGTCCTGATTACGATTTGAATATCATGCAACCGGGCCAGGATTTATATGATATTACGAGTAGAATTCTTATAAATTTACGGGATGTATTGCAGCAGTCCAAGCCGGATCTGGTATTAGTACACGGAGATACGACAACCTCTATGGCTGCCGCTCTGGCTGCTTTTTATCAACAGATTCCTGTCGGCCACATCGAAGCGGGCCTTCGGACACATCAGCCTTATAATCCCTGGCCGGAAGAAATGAACCGGCAGATCACCGGCCGGATTGCCGACTGGCATTTTGCCCCGACACAGAAAGCCCAGGCAAATCTATTGGCAGAAAACTGTCGGCCCGATCACATCTTTGTCACCGGCAATACGGTTATCGATGCCCTATTGTGGATTAACCGAAAAATAGAACAGGACAAAACCACACAAGAAAGTTTAAGGGAACAATTCAACAAGCTGGAGATTCCATCAGAAAAATTAGAAAACTGGAAACAACAAAAAAGAAGATTAGTACTCATTACAGGGCACAGACGTGAAAACTTCGGTGAGGGTTTCATGCATATCTGTCAAGCGATCAAACAGCTGGCCAGCCAATATCCTGAAGTAGATTTCGTCTACCCTGTGCATTTGAACCCGAATGTACGCCAGCCGGTGACTGAAATACTGGGTAATTCTCATTCCACCCCCAATATTTACCTGATTCCCCCTTTAGAATATCTGCCCTTTGTCTTCCTGATGGGAATCGCTTATTTTTTATTGACCGATAGTGGAGGTATACAGGAAGAAGCTCCCGGTTTAGGAAAACCGGTACTCGTTATGCGTGAAACGACAGAACGCCCTGAAGCCTTGGAAGCAGGTACAGCCAAACTCACAGGAACCCGTTCCGAAGAGATTATCCGGCTAGCCTCTTCTCTGTTGGACAATCCTGAGGAATACACCCGCATGAGCCAAGCCGTAAACCCTTACGGAGACGGTAAGGCAGCCAGGTATATCACCGGTATTCTGGAACAGATTTTATAAATTCTAATCCCTATGCCCGGAATGAAACAACTCATTTTTTTCACTGAAAGTTTTCCATACGGAAAAGGAGAAAGCTTTATAGAAAATGAAATCGAATATTTATCACGGGAATTCGACCGGATTTACATTCTGCCCAAAACCAGTTCCACCCAGGAGCAACGTTCTCTACCTGCAAATTGTATCGTTTTCCCTCCGATATTCCGAAGTTCGGGGGAACTTGTATTCAAAGGATTATTTTGTTTCAGTCCACTCTTTTATTTTTTCAAAAAATTGATATCGGAAAAAGCCTATACTTCTCTGTATAAATTCAAAAAGTATATCGCTACCGCCATTACCTGCCGGTGTATCCTTGCCGATAAAAACTTCAAACGGCTAAACCGGCAGTCCACGGAAAGTACTGTCTATTTTTATTGGGGCATCGGTATGGCCTACATCCTGCCTTTCATCCACAATAAAGACAAAAAAATAGTCCGTTTTCACAGAACTGATTTATATGCGGATTTACGTCCACATCAATATATCCCTTTCAGAAAGGAAGTATTCGAAAGCCTGAATAAGGCTGTTTTCATCTCCAAACAAGGTTTGGAATATGCGAAAAAGAATTTTGGACAATATAAATTCAGTGCCTATTGCAGTTATTTAGGTACTAAAGACCATGGGATTTCCAAAATAAAAAACGAGGATGGAGTTATTCATATCCTCAGTTGTTCTAATGTTGTCCCGGTAAAACGGGTTTCTTTGATCCTAAAATCCTTACTTTTGATTCCTGACCGTCCTATTCAATGGACACACATCGGAGGAGGAAAAGGATTCAATGCTTTACAACAACAGCTCCAACAACTACCAGCCAATCTGACCGTACACCTGACAGGAGCTATTACAAATCGGGAAGTGATCGGACATTATCTTCACCATCCAGTAGATATATTTGTCAATGTCAGTGCCAGTGAAGGTCTTCCCGTCAGTATTATGGAAGCCATTTCATTCAATATCCCTGTTATAGCGACTAATGTAGGAGGAACGAACGAAATCGTGACTTCCGAATCAGGAGTATTACTTGATCCTCACTTTTCCGCTCAGGAATTGGCCGACCAGATTGTCCGGGTATATGAACATAAAGACCGTTTCCATCCTCGCCGGTTATGGGAAGAAAAATTTAACGCGGGAAAAAATTATCCCCGATTTATCAGTCAGATATTGAATGATTAACAGGCTATTCAGGCTTTTAACTTTTGCATCTTAACCTTTCTTTTGTATTGTATATATGGACGTAGAACGAAGAGGGCTACATAACGGCAACAGACCGGAAAGACAGCCCATGACCATATTTTATATTTAAAAGGTAAGGATAATTTCATGGAGATATACTTTTCCTTATCTCTATAATACCAGCTTAACAACGTTTTGAAATCCTCAGCATTCCCAAGCAACAATACATCCCATAAGAATTTAATATACCGTTCTCTTATTGATATTTTCAAACACTCCAGGTAATACTCCGACTCAGCATGCTGAATCTCTATCCAATTATATATTCGTTTCAATACATCGAGAATCTGATTCATAACAGATAAAGGTAAAACCATCAGGTCTTGATAAGATAAAGAGTTTTTTCTCAAAACATAATAAGACAAATATTCCGGAACATAAGTAATCCGTTGATTAGTAGCTCTAAATAATAATTTGACAAAGAACTCTAAATCTTCCATGTAGTGACATCCTTCTGTAAAAGTAATATGCTCAGCGGAAAGAAATTTACGATCGATGAGCCAACAGTCTGTAGAAACCCGAAACGAACCGACCCTCAACTTCTCCTTCAATACGTCTACCGCTCCAAAATGGCCGGGATACCTCGTGATGGTATCCCCTCTTTTTTCAATATAACCACAAAAACAGGCTAATTCCCCTCCAGCCACTAATTTATGATACATCAACTCGAGAAAACGTCTATCCCAAAGATCGTCACTATCCAAAAAAGACACGAAATCACCGGTAGCCTTTTGAAGTCCTAGATTCCGGGCCGAAGATACTCCTCCATTCTCTTTATAAAAATACTTTATTCGCGCATCTTTGCATTGGTAATCTTTAATAATCTCACGTGTACGATCCGTACTTCCGTCATCGATCAAGATCAATTCAAAATCAGAATAGGTTTGATTCAAAACACTTTCGATTGTCTGCGCCAGATAATCAGCAGCATTATATGCAGGTATAATAATTGAAATCATATCACTCATCTTGAGAGGCTAAAGTTATAAATAAATTTTCCCATTTCTTCATAACCGATGGCAAAGCAAAACGAATAATATTCCGGCGGGCTTCATTTCCCACTTTCTGCCTCAGTGAAGAATCTGCCATTAACTGGCTCAATCGCTTTACAAATTCGTTCTCATCGCCTTCCTCTATCAAGAAACCATCCTGCCGGTCCTGAATAATATCCCGGGGACCACATTTACAGGTATAAGCCACTACAGGTAATCCACATGCCATCGCTTCATGTAATACCATAGGAAAACCTTCATGCCGGGATGTCAACACATAAACCGAACTACCTAAATATTCCCGAATGATTTCTGCCCGTGGTGGACATATTTCTACCGATTTTAACTTCAATAACCCAATTTGCCGTTCCAAAGTATCTTGTAATTCCCCGGAGCCGATAATAGTTAATTTCCAATCCGGAAAATAAGGTTCTATTTCAGCCCAAATAGCGATTAAACGATCAAATCCTTTTTGTGCTGACAGACGTCCCACTGCAATAACTCTGGGAATAGACAAATCGGCAGATTCCTTAGGATAAAAAGTCAATGCATTCGGTATAACCACGATATTATCCTTTCTTCCCCAATCTTTTCGGTCTTCTTCCGTCAAAACCACCAGACGATCATAGTATTTTATCTTGTTTAAAAATCTTTTAATCTTATATCGGTTAATTATTCCTTTGACATTTTGATAACTAAAATAAGAAAAATGACATTCCAGTATTTTTTTACTTCCATCTTTCAATCGATACAACCATTCCCGCTCTCGTCCGGTCATCATGGAAATCGTAATATCAGGCTTTTCTTTCAATAATATTTCCTCTAACCGCCTTTGATGGCGTTTCGTATAAATTATTCTGCGTATCTTATTCCAAAAAATATTTTTTCCCCTACATGCTGCATAATCGATATCCAAATCATAAAACCGGATTTTATCCGAAAAATCAAAAGCCAAGGGTAGATTTTTTTGTTCATAGGTTATAATCACAACTTCCATTCCGGTCAATCCGGCCAAATAATTTGCTTTAATTGCCAGTATACGCTCCATACCAGCCATTCGAATTATATTTGGAATATTGTAAATTATTTTCATATAAATATAATTTTAAAATAGGCGAAAATAACCGAACTTTCTCTCAAATGCAAATGCCTTTGTTGTATTTAAACTCACAATATTATCCGTACCTTTGTCAAAATCTATATAAACAGGTATATGACACCCAAAGTAAGTATCATCGTCCCCATTTATAATGCCGGCAAATTCCTGGAAAAATGCCTGGATACACTTGTTAATCAAACATTAAAGGATATCGAAATCATTTTGGTTCTAGACTGTCCCACCGACGGTAGCGACCGGATCGCCCGGGAGTATGCCGAAAAAGATCCACGCATCCGGCTGATAATCAACGAACAAAATCTGAATATCGGTTTAAGCCGCAATGAAGGACTTAAAATCGCCCGGGGAGAATACATCGGTTTTTCGGACCACGATGACTGGAGGGAATTGGATATGTACGAAAAATTATACCAAAAGGCCAGGGAAGATCAGGCCGATATTGCCATCTCCAATTTCGACAGCATTTATCCGGATCGGATCATTCCTCATCCATATTACCCTGACTGTCCTAACCAAGAACAATTGAAACAAGAAATCTTCTCCCACCTCATCGGTGACTGGAAAAAGGAGCAGGAGTGGAGACCTTTTACCCATTGGGGGTATATGTGGCACATCCTCTACAAAAGAGAAATCTTGGAAAACCACAACATATGGTTTTCAGATAACAGAGAAATCACATACGAAGACCTGCTTTTTTTGATTCAGGTCTTTCATGCAGCCAACCGAATCACTTGTATTCCCCTGATACTCTATCATCATGTTTTTCACCAAAAAAACCAGGCAAGCAGTTATATCTACAATTCAACCCGACTGGTGATCAACCATTTAATGTACTTGGATCACTTCCTCACTACCCATCACCTCAGAGATGAACACCTATGGGACTATTTCTTTTCAACTTTACATGTTTTATGGCGTACCCTGAAAAATGAAATACATCACAAATCCTGTTATCAGGCTTTTATCCAATTAGTTACCATACGCAAAAATCCAACCATACGGCAATTGGTCCGGGAGGTCCCCTTTTCGGTCCGGATGGCCCGAAAATTGAAAATCCAAAAAACCGCTTTATGGCTTTTACTTCGGCTCTAACGACTATTTAAGAATCAAATCATTCCGGCAATTTCATATACCAAATAATTCTTTATCTTTGTTTGTTCATTATTCAAAAGTACAGTCATGACAAAAATCAATTTCAGATCTTGTTTGCCTTACGCCATTGCGCTTATTATATTTATCCTGATCGCTTATATTTATGCTTCACCTGTTTTGGAAGGGAAAATCATCAATCAAGCGGATATTTCCTCTTACCAGGGAGCTGCAAAAGAAAGAGACGATTATAAAAAACAGACAGGAGAAGAATCTTTCTGGACCAATTCGATGTTCAGTGGTATGCCGACAACCATGATCGGAGCTCATTACAAAGGAAACTATCTTGAAACTATCTACAATCATTTATTTTGGGGTCCACGCCCTGCTTCTTATCTGATCTTGACTTTTGTCAGTTTCTTTTTGCTGTTGCTTGCGATGGGAATCAATGTCCGGCTCTCTATTGTCGGAGCTTTGGCCTTCGGTTTATGTGCCTATAACTTTCAAATCCTGCAAGTGGGGCACAATTCGAAAATGGTAGCTATCGCTCTTATGCCGATGGTATTAGCCGGAGTGGTCTATGCTTATCGTAAAAAAGCATTTTTAGGGGCGGTTCTTTTCGGATTTGCCCTGTCTTTTGAAATTGCAGCCAACCATCCCCAAATCACTTTTTATCTGGGTATGATCATTCTGGCTTATGCTATCGCTCAATTGGTCTCTGCTATTAAAAACAAGTCTTTACCTGCTTTCATCAAAACATCTTGTTTTGTGTTGTTGGCCACGATATTGGCAGCAGGTACGAACGTCAACCGACTTTGGCCCAACTGGGAATACAGTAAATACACGATGCGGGGCGGTTCTGAATTACAAATGGCTCATGCCCAAGGGAATCAGACCCAGGGTGGATTGAATAAAGAATATGCAACAGCCTGGAGTTACGGTATAGAAGAAACGCCGAATCTGCTTATTCCTAATTTTAACGGAGGAGCTTCAGCCAGTGAGCTCAGTAAAAAATCCAAAACATATGAAATCTTAAAACAAGGAGGGGTTCCGAATGCTGAACAAGTCATCAAACAAATGCCGACCTATTGGGGACCTCAAGCCTTTACTGCCGGCCCGATGTATATGGGAGCGATTTCGGTGTTTTTGTTCGTATTGGGTTTAGTTGTTCTCCAAGGCACAACCAAATGGTGGATCGCCGGGATATCACTGTTAGCCTTACTATTGGGATGGGGAAAACATTTTATGTGGCTCTCCAGCTTGTTTTTCGATTACGTACCTCTATATAACAAATTCCGGGTACCCTCTATGATTCTAACCATCCTGCAGTTAACTATTCCTCTGTTGGGATTTTATAGTCTTCATCAGATTTTCTCGGATAAAATCGAGAAGAAAAGAGTCATTAAAGGACTGAAACTAGCCTTGGGGATTACAGGTGGTTTTTGTTTGTTATTCGCTCTTCTTCCAAGTCTTGCCGGTAGTTTTACTTCCCCGGCAGACAGCCAATTCCCGGATTGGTTACAACAAGCCCTACCCGAAGATCGCCAAAGTATGCTACGAAGTGATGCCTTCCGTTCATTACTTTTTATTCTGGCAGGTGCAGCTACCATTTGGGCCGGTTATATGAAAAAAATAAAATTATCCTCGTCCATAATCCTTCTCGGACTACTTATCATCTTAGATATGTGGAGTGTAGACAAACGGTATCTAAATAACGACCATTTCGTTACACCACGTGAATTTACTAACAATTTTAATTTACGGCCTGTCGATAAAGAGATATTGAAAGATACCGATATCCATTACCGGGTTTTGGATTTGGCCGTAAATACTTTTAACGACTCACATTCCAGTTTTTATCATAAAACAATCGGAGGATATAGTGCTGCTAAACTACAGCGTTATCAGGATATAATCGATTATCATCTGGTTCCTGAAATTCAGTCTTTAGCCAATGATTTGCAAAGAGGACAAACACGGGCAGATATAGATTCGAGCTTACAAAAGCTATCTGTCATCAACATGCTAAATACCAAATATATCATTCTATCAGCCAACAGCACACCGATCGAAAACACCGCCAGATCAGGAAATGCTTGGTTTGTCGAAAACTATCAACTCGTCGACACTCCTGATGAAGAAATTTTAAGCCTGAAAGCTATCGATCCTGAAAAGACAGCTATTATCGGCCGCGATTTTGCCCAGGCTATAGCAGGTAAGAACATCCGGTTCGATTCAACCGCAACGATTCAACTGACTTCCTACGCTCCTAATAAACTGACTTATAAAACAAAAGCCTCCCAGGAACAACTGGCTATATTCAGTGAAGTATATTATCCCGAAGGCTGGCAAGCTTACATCGACGACCAACCCGGTGAACTATTCCGTACCGATTATATTTTACGAGGCCTGTCTGTTCCGGCAGGGGAACATACTATTACTTTAGTGTATAATCCAAGATCTGCTTATCAGGGAGCTCTGATCTCACAAATCAGTTCCATTTTGTTAATTTTAGCTCTTCTGGGAAGTATTATCGGGTATATCAGAAAAAATCGGAAGTGTTCCTCGGATCAGGCCTAACAAAGTATTTTCACCATTTACCGTAAAAAAAGTAATGGAAATTCATATCACCAAAAAAGATGTTTTGTGGGGATACATTGCCCAATTCTTTAACATCGGAGCAGGAATACTTTTACTCCCGGTGATATTAAAACTTCTCCCGGCAGATATATTGGGAGTCTGGTACATTTTCCTGACTATTTCGAGTCTGGTACAAATGATCGACTTCGGTTTTCAGCCGACTTTTACCCGAAATGTCGCCTATGTATTCAGTGGTGCTGTAAAACTTCAGGCCAAAGGTCTGGATAAAGGCCAAACTCATCTGGATCATCCCAACTACCCGCTTCTCAAAAACATGATTTCTGTAATGAAACGTTTTTACGGAGGTATTTCGCTTTTGGTCATTTTTCTCCTCCTAACTGCAGGTAGTTGGTATATCGATGATCGAACAAACCACATCGCAGCTAATGAAGAAATCATGATTTCATGGTTTATATACACCACTTCCACCGTTTTAAATCTTTATTATTCCTATTATAATGCATTACTAGTGGGTAGAGGCCTTGTAAAAGAAAACAACCAACTCATCATTATCACCCGTTCCACCTATCTCGTTTTAGCCGCCTTGGGTCTGATTGCAGGCTATGGCTTAATTGCAGTAGCCACAGCCAACTTTCTATCTATTATTATCAATCGGTTGGTGGCGATTCATTTTTTCTACCGAAACGGTCTCCGCAAAATCCTCCGGAATACCCAAGCAACAAAAGAAAAATTATTACCTATTTTATGGGTAAATGCCAAAAAAAATGGATTAAGCAGTTTGGGTGGATATTTTGTCCAAAAAGGCAATTTGCTTTTCATATCTATGTTTTTACCTCTGGAAACAGTTGCCAGTTATGGTCTAACCGTTAATCTTATAAATATTCTGTCAGGGGTATCCCCACTTTATTTAGGCACTCATATTCCTGAAATCTACAAGGATAGGATCGACAATAACCTCCCGGATATCCGCAGAATATTCGGAGAAGGTATTTTTGTATTCTACCTTCTATATATCCTCGGAGCCTTATGCCTGGTCCTATTAGGTCCCTGGGCTTTGGAACTATTTCATAGTAAAACCCAACTTTTACCTCCAGGTCCTCTTTTACTGATGTTGTTTGTACAATTTTTAGAATCCAACCATGGTATGGCAGCCACTTTAATTACTACCCGTAATGAAGTTCCTTACCTGAAAGCTGCCTTGATTTCCGGCTTTTTTATCGCCCTGTTTTCCCTGACTTCTCTCTATTATACCGATTGGGGAATCTGCGGTGTCGTTGCTTTGACCGGTTTGGTACAAATCAGCTACAATAACTGGAAATGGCCTCTGATGGTCAGCCAGGAATTGGAAAAAAGTTATCCGCAATTAGTGAAAATCGGGTTCCTTTCTTTACGGACCTGGTTAAAACAATATCTGGTAAAGAAAGGAATCCGGTACTAGAAGACATATCCGAACCCGAAGTTCAGATAAACATTATACATCTTGAAGCTGATACTTTCAAAATCACCGGGAAAAATAGAATTCAACCCCCAGGTCAGATCTGCATAAACACTCAAATGTTTATATGCCCGCCATTCAGCTCCGGCATCCAATCCCCACTGAAATTTACGCAAGTCGCCCGAAAAATCGTAAGTTGCTTCTGTGACATTCGCTTTGGTACCGGTCGGATCTCCTTCACGGATATATCCGTCATAGGCTACTCCGGAAAAATCTCCGTTAGTCAGAATAGAGATGTACGGGCCGAATTTCAAATCCCAACGGGGTGACACTTTATAAATAACCTGAAAAGGCAGAGTGATATATGAATTTTTTACATTCGTCTTTACATTTCCTGTCCAATTGCCTTCGACATGTCCCAGCACTTCCCCATCATACGAATCCATCACCATGTAATAATTTTTCACCCTGGCATCGGTTTTCATCCCTTTGTTCTCGAGGCGGATTCCGAACAGCCCTCCCCATTTCCGGTTCCGGTCGAACCATTTAATGATATTTCCTTCGATAGCAAGCTGAGCACCCGGCCGGTAACTATTGATTTCCCGGATTTCTGCCGGCAAGGGTAATGGAGAAGTTCCTCCGATATTGACACCTGCTTTAATCCGATACTCCAATCCTTTCAAGGTAGAGCGAACCAAAGCACCCGGTTTCTTATTTTCAGCAAAAACAGCTCCTGTTACCAGTAAAAAAACAATCAGGTATATACTCTTTATCGTTTTCATTGTCTCAATTCTTATTTTTCACAAACAATCTCTACTTTATCGATACACAAGGTACTCCCTACAGAACCGGCAAAATATGCCCCATATTTGCTGGAAGTGAAAACTACTGCCAGATTATACTCGTAATTTTTCATTTTTTCTTCTTTGAAAGGCAGATACTCACCCGTTCCATCATCCGACGGATCCCGCTGGTCCTGGATGAACTTCGGCCAATCGATCGGTATGCGCGATCCATAGTGAAAATCGACATGAAATGCAGTAAACTCATCTTTCTTTTCTACCTCTACCCGGGCCAAAGCAACGATATTCTTACTCGTCAACACATTGTTTCCGTCCAATGCTTTTCCATCGAGTTCTGCCGCTCCATATAAAACAGCATAAATATCTCCCTCATCTTCCTGCCCGGGAATCGTGACAGTATTTCCATTTTTATCTTTCGCCTTGAAAGGTTGGGTACCGGGAGTGTACTTGTAATATCCCTTGAGTTGCAGCGGTTTTTTCCCGAAAGGCAATCCGAAACGAGTGGCTTTCAACGGTTTTTGTACGGCATTATTTACATCGAAACTGCCCAGGAATAAGTTTCCTGCCGCAATGGGCATTTTAACCGTCTCTCCGAACTGTCCTGTGCTCTTCGTCTCCAACTTGATGGCTCTGCTTCCATCTATTCCATTTTCGATAGAAACCGTAGGGTATTCCTGCGGATTCCGGCCGACACCTGTCAAGGCAAACCCTGAATTTCCGGAAGCCCAAATATATTGTTTAAACAGGGCTGTACCTTGTGTTTCCTCGAAAAACACCTGATATTTCTCCGTTTCATTCAGTTCATAATGTTCAAAATCATATCGAAGCGGCAAATCGAATGTATCGATGATCACCGAATATTCTTTATGCCAATTTCCGTCCTCGGAGGTTACGGTAAATTTCTGGGGATGCGAATAGTCCATCACTCGGGCCGGATCGGGCGAAATGTTTGCCCCTTCCGTCAAGGTCACCTCTAAAGCCAGTTTTGTCAGGTCGATACTCGGATTAGCCTGGGCCAGCACCTGAGCATTGTTAATGATAATATTTCCTTTAATATTTGTTTCCGGTGATCCCTTTGCATTTAAAATCTTACATGCCGTAATATCTGCTTCTGCATTTAAAGGCTCGCTTTGAATACAAGCTCCCAATCCTCCAACCATCAACAGATACAAAAAACATTTTTTCATACTTCTCTTGCTTTAATTTCAATAAATCAGGCTACAAAGGTAGAATAAATTAGTCAAAGTCCATACAGCCGGTACAATTTATCGAGTATCCCGGCCTATAACAAGCTATTCTTTTTTATCCAAAATGGTCGTCATTGCATCAATTCCGGAGTCGTATCTACCCATTTATATAATTTATCACCACGCCGGATTTTTCCAGGCACCTGAACCGAAAACAATATTCCTTTTTCCACCTTTTCCACTGGCTGTAAATCGACCCTTATCTCAGGTACTTTCATTTGAATCGTTCCGGTTGTAGGACCTTGTATCAATATTTCGTCCCCAACTTTCAAGTCGAAAGATTCCAGTTTAAACTCTGCGACCTGCAAATTGGTAAAATAATTGGTCACTTTGCCAAGCAGAATTTTCTTTTTTGTCGCTTTCGAACCATATACCTCGCTCCATTCTCCTAACCGTTGCCCCAAATAGTATCCATTCCAGAATCCGCGGTTGAAGACTGTTGCCAAGCGTTTTTTCCAAATCCGGATCTTATCCGCTGAATAGGTATCGTCGAGATAAGCATTTATCGCTTCGTTATAACACTCACAAACCGTACGTACATATTCGGCGGAACGGGCACGCCCCTCGATCTTGAAAACCCGCACACCGGCGTCGATCATTTTATTGATAAAACCAATTGTGCAAAGGTCTTTGGGCGACATGATGTATTCATTTTCAATATCGAGTTCGACTTCATTTTCGCGATCTTTGACCGTATAGGCTCTCCGGCAAATCTGATTACAGGCTCCCCGGTTAGCAGAAGCGTTTTTCTCGTGCAAACTCAAATAACATTTCCCTGAAACAGCCATACAAAGAGCCCCATGAGCAAACATTTCAATTTTGATCAGCCCTCCATTCGGTCCCCGTAAATCCTCCCCGACGATGCGACGATGGATTTCCATAACTTGCTCCAATACCACTTCGCGGGCCAAAACGATCACATCGGCATATTGGGCGAAGAAACGAACTACTTCGAAATTAGTGACATTACACTGAGTACTGATATGCACTTCGACTCCTACAGAACGTGCATACAAAATAGCGGCCAAATCGGATGCAATGATAGCAGTGACTCCGGCTTCACCGGCACAATCGATCACTTGCCGCATTTTCTCTAACTCTTGATTATAAATTACGGTATTGACAGTCAGATAGGTTTTCACCCCTTTCTCCGAACAAACCGATACGATATTTTTCAAATCCTCCAGCGTGAAATTTGCTGACGAACGTGCCCGCATATTCAATCCTTCCACACCGAAATAAACCGAATCCGCACCTCCCTGCAAAGCAGCATATAAAGATTCATAAGAACCTACAGGCGCCATCACTTCAAAATCTTTTCTGGTCATAACCTCATCCATTTGAAATACAAAGGTAAAATAAATAAATCGCAAAATTTATTCCGGATTTTTATTTTTGGCACAAACAAATCTATACCCCAAAAGTATAACTACAAAACCGACTTATTTCCCGCAAAATGAAAACTCAGACCAAAGCCCCTTCACTGATACAAGCAATTCTTCCATTGATTGTTCTGATCGCCCTACTCTCGTTTAATGTCAGTTATTTCGACGATCCTTTGGGGGGCTCTAATCAAATAGCCTTAATCATCGCAGCAAGTATCTGTAGCATCCTGGCCCTTTTCAATCATGTCAGCTGGCATGAAATCCAACGAAAAATATTGCAGACCATTAATTCGGCTATGACGGCGATACTTATTCTGTTATTGATCGGTTCGCTAAGTGGTTCCTGGATGCTGAGCGGAGTCATTCCAGCTATGATTTACTATGGAGTAGATATCATGCACCCGTCCTACTTTCTGGTGGCCTCTGTCGTCCTTTGTGCTATTGTATCTCTGGCAACAGGCAGTTCCTGGTCGACGATCGCCACTGTAGGTGTAGCTATCGTGGGAGTCGGTAATGCTTTCGGACTTCATCAGGGGCTTGTAGCAGGTGCCGTCATCTCAGGAGCCTATTTCGGCGATAAAATGTCCCCGCTCTCAGACACGACAAACCTGGCTCCTACAATTGCAGGAACGGATCTTTTCACTCATATCCGCTACATGGTATACACCACTTTCCCAACTTTAATTCTCACGTTGATCATTTTCGGAATCATCGGCCTATATCAATTAAATACAGATACTGCCATAGATACCGGCTTTATAAAAAAGGGCCTGGAAAGTAGTTTCCACATTACTCCCTGGTTATTATCGGTCCCTGTTTTACTCATTATTATTATTATAAAAAAAGTTCCCCCCATACCTGCCATGCTGGGTGGAGTTGTTCTCGGAGTTATTTTCGCCCTCATTTTTCAACCTGATCTCCTCGATCAGCTGATCGCTCAAGAAAAGTTCCACAACACCTATCAGTTGATCATCCAAGCTGTCGGAAGTAGAATGACACTGAGCACAGGGGTATCCGAAGTCGACGAATTGTTGACAACAGGAGGAATGGAAGGTATGCTCGATACAGTTTGGCTAATTATTGCAGCTCTTACTTTCGGAGGAGTGATGGAAGCCAGCGGATCCTTAAAAAGAGTGGGTGAAGCTTTTATGCATTTTATTTATAACGACACTTCGCTGGTCAGCACGACCATACTGACTTGTATCTTCTTCAATATCACAGCCTGCGATCAATATCTTTCTATAGTCGTACCCGGTAAAATGATGCAAAAAATTTACGAACAAAGAGGCTTGAAACCCGAAGTCCTCAGTCGGGCTCTGGAAGATTCTGCGACAGTCACTTCCGTATTGGTCCCCTGGAATACTTGTGGAGCTACCCAATCACGGGTACTCGGCGTACCTACGATCGAATACCTCCCTTATTGTTTCTTTAATTTAATTTCCCCGCTGATGAATATTTTCATCACGATCATCCATTATAAAATACGAAGAATTAAAGTAAAAGCATAAGTAAATGACCGA
The DNA here is from genome assembly GCF_000980245.1 of Odoribacter sp. N15.MGS-14. NCBI lineage: Bacteria > Pseudomonadati > Bacteroidota > Bacteroidia > Bacteroidales > Odoribacteraceae > Odoribacter > Odoribacter sp. N15.MGS-14. The sequence goes on along the minus strand of NZ_LARE01000003.1, from coordinate 63,151 downwards.
TAAATAATGATTTCTTTGAAAATAGAATCAAAACCTAAGTTTATTTTGTTACTTATTCCTCTTCGGTGATCGGAATTGGCGACCCGGTCTGACGACACAGAACCCGAAATCGGAATAGAAAGAAAAAAAATTAAACCTACCATTCTTTAGTGATAACGGTTATACAAGCCACAATGGTTAGACCAGACTTCCGTAACTATTTATAAACTAATTTTATTTTAGAATTATATTTTACAACTAAAAAATTAGTTATACATTTGTCTGTAAAAAGAAATTCAATAAAAACAACTATGAAAGAATTAACAAGAGCAGAAGAACAAATTATGCAAGTGCTTTGGGATTTAGGAAAAGGTTTTGTGAAAGATATTATAGATAAACTTCCGGAGCCCAGGCCAGCTTACAACACAGTCTCTACTATCGTTCGGATTTTGCAGGATAAAGGATTTGTCGGTCACGAAACTTTTGGGAAAAGTCATTGTTATTATCCTTTGGTAGCCAAAGATACTTATACCAAAAAGTTTTTAAAGAATTTCATCGGTAACTATTTTGGAAATTCATTCAGCCAAATGGTTTCTTTTTTTGCCAAAGAGGAAAACATTGATTTGAAGGAATTGGAAGAAATTCTAAAACGTGCAGACGAAGCACGACGATCAGAAAACTAACTCTTTAAAATCTATCCTCCATGCAAACTTTCCTCCTTTACATGATCAAATCTTCAACAATTCTGATCGTATTATTGACCTATTATCAATTTTTCCTGAAAAGACAGACTTTCTTTAATCTGAACCGGATTTTTTTGCTAGGCGTATTGATCCTATCGGCATTGCTTCCCTTTATTTCCATTGAAATAAACCGGAACGATATGATCGGTTTTCCCACTCTCGCCTCAGTCAGTGAATTGTTGGAGGAAAACCAGATAGGGAAAAGCAGTCAAAGCACGCTTATTACAGCCACAGAACAGCCGATCCCTATGATTCCCCTACTTTATGGGATCGGAGTTGTGTTTTTTTTCCTTCGTTATTTAACCACTCTATGCCGGCTATACTTATTCGTTCATCGAAATCCACGCAAACGATTACATGGATTGTATATGATCCAAATTCAGGAAGGCCTACCTACTTTCTCCTTCTTTAATTATCTGTTTATCAACACCCACTCTTTGAGTCAGGAAAACAGACGGAAAATATTTGCACACGAAAAAATTCACATACAACAATGCCACAGTCTGGATTTGTGTATAGCCGAGATCATCTGCATCGCCAATTGGTTCAATCCTTTTGTGTGGTTAATAAAACAGCTTATTCTCGAAAACCACGAATATATCGCCGATCAACAGGTTATCCGTAAATATAAAATCAGCGGATACCTTGAATTACTCATTCAGCAAAGTCTGAAAGGAGCCTTTTCTTTTACGAACTATTTTTCGTGTTCGAATCTAAAAAAAAGAACCATTATGTTGACCAAAAAACAATCCCACAAATTCCAGATGATCAATTATATTCCGGCATTTTTATTAGCCGGAATGCTATTTTATCTCTTCTCTTGTAAAAACATGTGCGAAGAACCGGAGTCGCCGGAGCTTCAAGTTTTTCAGATTGTAGAGAATATGCCTCAATTTTCAGGCGATCTCTCCAAGTGGGCGACACAAAATATCAAATACCCTTCAAAAGCGATCGAAGCAGGAATCGAGGGGAAAGTGTATGTCAATTTTATTATCGACTCGACAGGTCGGGTCGGACATGCTGAAATACAACGAAGTACCCAGTCACTATTGAATGCCGAAACCTTAAAAGGAATCGAGGCTATGCCCGATTGGATTCCGGGAAAACAAAGAGGAAAAGCGGTGCGAGTAATTTATACCCTGCCTGTTACTTTCAGTCTCAAAGACCAAGCCGGCAACTTCGCTCCGAAGGTTACCATAATTCCTCCCCATAACGAGGCCAAAACACCGACATTAGTGAAAGATTCTTCTGAAACAGAAAACAGTACGGAGGTTTGCATATTTCAGGTAGTTGAAGAGATGCCCGAATTTGCAGAGGGAAACGTGGCGGAATGGATCATGAAAAATATCAAATATCCGAAAGAAGCAATAGAAGCAAATATTACAGGTAAAGTCTTTGTTCAGTTCGTTATTGAAAAAGACGGAAGCATTACAAATGCTAAGATCGCCAGAAGTGCATCTACTCTGCTGGATGCAGAAGCTTTACGAATTGTAAATAATATGCCCCAATGGATCCCGGGAAAACAAAGAGGTAAAGCGGTCAGAGTCGCTTACACTTTACCCATAAGCTTTTCATTGGAGTAAGATAGAAAGCGTATTATTTTTTTTCCTATCTTTGCTTTATAATTGTAAAAATTAATAGAGTAAGCATATGAACGAGGAAGTAAAAATGTACATGGACGAGGCCAAAGAACAAATGCAAAATGCATTGGTCCACCTCGAAAATGAATTGGCGAAAATCAGAGCCGGCAAAGCAAACCCCAAAATTCTGAACGATGTTCTGGTAGATTATTACGGATCACCGACTCCATTGTCACAAGTAGCCAATATCACGGCTCCGGATCCACGTACAATTGCAGTTCAGCCTTGGGAAAAAAATATGCTTGGCCCTATCCAAAAAGCCATTATGAATGCCAATCTGGGATTTAACCCGGATAATAACGGAGAAGTTGTCCGGATCAATGTACCGCCCTTGACTGCCGAGAGAAGAAAAGAACTGGTGAAACAATCGAAAGGGGTCGGTGAAACCGCCAAGGTAAGTATCCGGAATGCCCGTCGCGATGCTATCGACGAATTCAAAAAAATGGTGAAGAGTGGTCTGCCCGAAGATGAAGCTAAAGATGCCGAAGATGAAGTTCAAAAGATCACAGACAGCTATAACAAAAAGATAGATGAAATCCTGACCGCAAAGGAAAAGGATATTATGACCATCTAAGATTTTCTGTCTTTGACAGAAAATAGATTAGCGGAACTACGTTCCGGATTGGTGTCAGACCTTCGGTTTTTCCGATCAGTGCATCTTCGATGCTGATTAACGAACTCTCGGTTCTGACTGAATATTCGATCCGAAACGTAGTTTTTTAATCAGTATTTCGCAGACCAGAGATCAGAGGTTTCACTGATCTTTCTCGCTCTCTCCAAATCCTCGGGCGTATCGATTCCTACCGATTCGTGATCGGTGAACCTTACCGCAATCTTATAACCGTTCTCAAGCCAACGCAATTGTTCCAGAGATTCTGCCTTTTCCAGTTTTCCCTGAGGCAAAGCTGTAATCTCTCGTAATACTTCAGGCCGGTAAGCATACATGCCCACATGTTTGTAAAAAGGAATCACAGCACTCCATTCTCCTTGCTCTTTTCCCCGGCAATAAGGAATGGCAGAACGGGAAAAATAAAGAGCGGTCTGCAGAGACGAACATACCACCTTAACCTTATTGGGATCGAAAATATCCGCATTCGTGTCGAATTGTTTTGCCAAGGTAGCGATCTGAATCCGGGGATCTTCAAAACAAGCGATCAAAGCACGTACCTGATCGGGTTGAATAAAGGGTTCGTCTCCCTGTATGTTGACAACAACATCATAAGTTTTTCGGTAATCAGCCACAATATGCCGGTAGGCTTCGCAACAACGGTCGGTTCCGCTCTTGTGGTCGGCAGAAGTCATCACTACTTTTCCTCCGAACCCTACAACCCGGTCGTATATCCGCTGATCGTCCGTTGCGACAAAAGCGTCTTGTGAAACCAACTGTGCTTTTTCTACCACATGCTGGATCATCGGTTTACCACCGATCTCAGCCAAAGGTTTACCCGGAAAACGAGTCGATGCATAACGCGCCGGAATCAAAATTAAAACATTCATTCAATTATTCTTTAGCCGGTTCACGCCCCTCTTTTTTTGTCATTTGGCAATTGCCATTGAATATCACTCCCGGTTCGATCGAGAGTACAGATGAAACAATATTTCCAATCACTTTGGCGGACGATTTCAGTGAAACCGTCCCGGAAGCTTGTATATCACCAAGTACAACCCCCAATACGTCTACATTGCAGCAATCGATGTTGCCTTCAATCTTGGCCGTATTACCAACCACTAATCTCCCTGAAGTAATGATCTTACCTTTTATGATTCCGTCGATCCGGATATCGTTCTTTGTTTTTATATCCCCTACAATAACCGTACCTTCGCACAACAAATTGACAGCATTTCCAGGATTCTCTTTACCCATAATAATCACCTTAATTTATTTCGACGCTTTTTTAATTTCAATCCTTTCCTGATGGTTGCACCAAGCGTTATTTCGAGTGTATCTGTAATCAAGCCACCTTCGATCACAGCATCTCCTCCCATAACAGTTTTACAGGCCACACATACATTACCTGTAATAGTGCCGTTGATATATAATTCATCGCAATCCACATCTCCGTCGACCTTCCCCCCTTTGTTTATGATCACCAGTTTTCCGGCATGTACATTTCCTTGAATCATACCATCCAGGTATACACTCTTATCGGTCTTCAAATTACCGTCAATTCTGGTATTTTCCAGTATCCGGTTCCCCTCATATTCAATATCAAAACGTTCCTGATTCATAAACTATAAATTCACATCGAAGATATAACAAGTAATTGAAATATAAAAGCGACTTACACGGCTTTTTTTAGCTCCCCCAAAAATTCGTTTTTTCTGTAGTTACAAGGGGTACAGGAGTTAAGTCTACACTTCGTCCGATCAACTGCCGGCATTAAAAGGTTTTAATTATGGACTTTATAAACTTCTTTGGCTATAAAAAAACCGGCTTGAAAATTCAAACCGGTTTTCCATATCCTTTTTCCAACTTTACTTCTTGGGATCGTAAGCCCATTTCAGCCAGATAGCTCCCCAGGTAAATCCCGCACCGAACGCTGCGAGAATCAGATTATCTCCCTTGTGTAACTGATTTTCCCATTCGTACAGGCACAATGGAATCGTTGCAGAAGTGGTATTTCCGTATTTCTGGATATTCACCATAACTTTAGAAGGATCGAGTCCCATACGATCGCCGGTAGCAGAGATAATACGCAGATTTGCCTGATGGGGCACCAACCATGCGATATCGTCGGCGGTCAGGTGATTTTTTTCCATAATTTCTGCTGCGGTATCGGCCATTTTCGTTACGGCATGTTTAAATACGAACTGGCCATCCTGAAAAATAAAATGTTCACGGTTAGTAACCGTTTCTATGGAAGGAGGATTCAGCGATCCACCGGCTTTCATATACAAATGGTCGCGTCCCATACCATCCGAGCGCAGGATGTGATCCATCACACCAAGCTCTTCTGCTGTCGGTTCGAGCAATACAGCTGCAGCAGCATCACCAAACAACGGACAAGTCTTACGATCCGTATAATCGGTGATCACGGACATTTTCTCACATCCGACAAATACCACTTTTTTATATCTACCACTTTCTACATACTGAGTAGCAGTAACCAAGCCAAAAAGGAATCCGGAACAACCTGCATTCAAATCAAATCCGAAAGCATTCTTCACTCCAACCATATCGGCAATAATCTGCGCATTAGCAGGGAAATGCATATCCGGTGTCACTGTGGCACAAATCAACAAATCTACTTCTTCCGGTTTGGTTCCGGTTTTCTCGAACAGATCTTTTACGGCTTGTGCACCCAGCCAGGCACTTCCTTTCGTCGGATCTTTTAAAATTCGTCTTTCTTTGATCCCTACCCGGGTCATGATCCATTCATCAGAGGTATCCACCATCTGGCTCAATTCCTCATTGTCGAGGATATAGTCGGGATAATATGCCCCTACTCCGGTTATTATGGCTCTCAGCCTATTCGTTTGCATAACTATAAATTTAAATCAGAGATTACCCCCGCACACGCAAGGGTAAGTTTCATGAATTATATAAACAACCATAGCCCCCTAGGGCTTAGGAGGCTGGCTGTGTATGATTCTAAAACAATCCTTTTCGTGTCAAGATTATGCTACTACTGCTTTCTCAATAGCCAACTTTCCTCTGTAATATCCACATTCAGGACATACTGTATGATACTGTACAGCAGCACCACAGTTAGAACACTTAGCAATAGCGGTTACCGTAATCGCATCATGCGTTCTTCTCTTATTTCTTCTCTGTTTTGAGGTTCGATGTTTCGGATGTGCCATTTCTTTATTATTTATTTAGTTATTAATTAATTTTTTCAATTCATTCCATCTCGGATCTATTGGTTTATCATCTTCTTCTATCACATATTCATGCAACACTTCCTGCATATCTTCGTCGCATTCTCCTTCGGGATGCACTACCCGCATCGGGTAATTCAACATATAAGTTTCATAAAGATACGAACTTACATCCAAATAGTCATCCTCCGGCGACAATATTATATAATCATCTTCGTTCCCTTCTTCTCGTCCGTTTTGTTTTACATACAAATTCATAACACCGGACACCGGAAGATTTACTTCTCCTAAACATCTGTCGCAGGTTGCTTTTACCATTCCTTCGATCGTTATACGTACTTCCATTAAAAGTGAACTCTTCACGATCAGGACGGTAGCTTTGACTTCTCCCCGGGTTCCTTTCGTTGCTTCAAAACAATCGAAGAATCCCTCATCCATGATGAACTCAAAAGAGTGTTTTCCCTCTCCTAATCCTCTGAATGCTATCTTATATTCTCTCAATCTATCCACAAGCCTTGACGTAAAACGGCGCAAAGATAATACAAAAACTAGAAACAAAAAACGAAAGGCTAAAAAAAAAGACAGAGTTAACTAAATTAACTTCTTCAATACTGGTGTTTTAACTGTCTTTATTTCTGTCTTCGCCTGATCGTCGAACCGTTCGAAAATACATTATCTATATTTCCCGCTTTCTTCCATCATACTCAGATAGCTCACATAACGGCTCTCACTGATTTCGTCTTGCTCCACAGCTTCCAACACAGCACAACCGGGTTCATGGGTATGGGTGCAATTATAAAAGCGGCATTCTCCGGACTTCGCGAATATTTCCGGGAAAAAATGCGACAACTCCTCTTTTTTCAAATCGATAATTCCAAAACTTCGTAATCCCGGAGTATCGATAATGAAACCGCCCTGTTTCAATGGAAACATTTCAGCAAAAGTGGTGGTATGCTTCCCCGAATCGTGGGCATCCGAAATTCCTGCAGTTTTCAGGTCCAAGCCAGGCTCAATGCAATTGACTAAAGAAGATTTCCCCACTCCCGACAAGCCGGAAAGCACGGTGATCTTGTCTTTCAGTAAACTCCGGATTTCATCGACGTGTTCACCGGTTTCCGCCGATACGGCATAACAAGGATACCCGATTTTACGGTAAATCACCGTCAATCCCCCTAACATTGCCTGATCTTCGGCATCATACAGATCCGTTTTATTAAAAACCAGTACAGCAGGAATATTATAAGCTTCTGCGGTTACCAAAAAACGATCGATAAATACGGTAGAAGTCACCGGATGATTAACAGTCACCACCAACAAAGCCAAATCGACATTTGCTGCAATAATATGCGACTCTTTGGACAAATTCGTCGATCTACGGATAATATAATTACGTCTCTTTCCTATTGCCGTAATAACATAGCCTTCACTTCCTTCTTCCAATTCCACCTCATCTCCGACAGCTAACGGATTGGTCGTTCGGATTCCTTCCATCCGGAATTTCCCCCGAATACGGCACTGCACCATATTCCCTTCCTCCAATCTTACCCAATACCAACTACCGGTCGATTTTACGACAATTCCTCTTTTCATCTTTTTCGTCCAAAATTATCATTTTATACCTGCAAAGCTATAAAAATAAACCTATTTTTGCGTCGACAAACGAATCAATTGTTATCGCTCTATGAAATTAGTATTTGCAACGAACAACAAGCATAAGCTGGAAGAGATCAGCCATTTATTAGAAGGCGAAGCCGAAATCGGCTCGCTTGCGGAAATCGGTTGCCAGGAGGATATCCCGGAAGATCACGACACTCTGGAAGAAAATGCCTTGCAAAAAGCCCGATACATCAAAGAACATTACGGGTACGACTGTTTTGCGGATGATACGGGGCTTGAAATCGAAGCACTGGATAAGCGTCCCGGTGTATATTCTGCCCGCTATGCCGGTCCTGCAAAAGATTCTGTCGAAAACATGAAGAAAGTACTTCGCGAAATGGAGGGGATATCCGATCGGAAAGCTTGTTTCCGTACGGTTATCGCTTTAATTCAAGGAAAAGAAGAGCAGCTGTTCGAAGGAAGGGTAGACGGCAAAATATTAACCGCCCAACAAGGAGAAGCCGGTTTCGGATATGACCCGATTTTTCAACCCGAAGGGTTCGACCTCAGTTTTGCTGAAATGCCTATAGACGAAAAAAATAAAATCAGCCATCGGGGAAGAGCTATTCAGCAATTAATCGCATTTTTGAAAGAGCAACACAACAAGTGAAAACTCAAAAATGGAAATTGTTCAGGGAATCATATTAAAAACCAGCCCTTACTCGGAAACTCAGAAAATTATCCGAATCTATACGAAAGAAAAGGGGTATCTGTCCATGATATCCCCTTCTGTCGTATTCAAAAGAAAAACCAAAACTGTCCATCTCCTGCAAATCAGCGAGATCGAATTTTTCGAGAATGAAAAGAGCGATTTGCACAAACTCCGTCAAATCTCTCCGATCATCAACCTGCCCGAGTTATATTTCGATATTTTCAAGATGAATATCCTTTTGTTGTGGGGAGAAATTCTGAACCTGATTTTAAAAAATGAAGGGAAAAATGAAGAGCTGTTCGATTACCTGACCCATTCCATCGAATACCTGAACTCGACCCATAACGACATCGGAAACTTTAACCTTTATTTTCTCTATCGTCTGGCCGGTTTTATCGGTTTTCGGATCAACACTTCTTCATGGCAGGAGAATTACGTTTTCAATATCAACGACGGGAGCTTTTATCCTTCCGATCCGGCCACTCCGTATATTTCGGGACCGAATACCGCTAAAATCATTTACCAGCTATGTACTTGTCCTCTGGCCGAAATAAAAGCCATTCCTCTCAACCGGCAATCGCGCAATATTCTATTGGATGTTATCCTGCTTTTTTACAGCATCCATCTGAATATCAATTTCAATATTAAAAGTATACAGGTTATCCGGGAAGTTTTTGCCTGAACATTCCCGATATTTCCCCAACAGTCGATAGAAAAATACCCTTCGTCTATAATATTTGGTCAAATTAAAAAAAGAAATAAACTTTGAAGTTGAGAAATTGTCTTAAAGTTCAGAGTGTTGTTAAAAAAAATGTTATTTCCCCGTCTGATTGGAAAGAAATATTTTAAATATTTTATAAAATGAGAATATTGCAGTACAAAGTTAACATCTTTTATTATATTTATCGTCAAGATTTGCAAGTAGAGCTTTAAAAACAGGAATATGAATATCAAAATCCAAGATTTGACCAAGGTTTACCCGGATGGTCATAAGGCGTTAAACGGCTTGAACCTGAATATAGAACCCGGCATGTTCGGTTTACTGGGGCCTAACGGAGCAGGTAAAACGACGTTGATGCGGATTATGACTCTTTTGCAAAATCCCTCTTCAGGTACTATTTTTTTCGATGATTACGATATTTTGCGCGATCGTAAGGCTATTCGTTCTGTTTTAGGCTATCTACCTCAGGATTTCCGTTTTTTCGAAAAACTAAAAACCTGGGAATTTCTAGACTACGGGGCAGGACTGGCGGGAATAAAAGGCACCCGGAAAAGGTCGGAAATCGTCGATGAGATGCTGAGAAAGGTCGGTTTGTATGAAGTCAGGGACCGTTGGGCTAACCGGTTGTCGGGTGGTATGAAAAGACGTCTTGGGATTGCACAGGCGATCATCGGTAATCCGAAAGTCATCATCGTCGATGAACCGACGACAGGTCTGGACCCGGAAGAACGAATCCGGTTCAGAAATATCCTTTCGGAAGTCAGTGATAAAGATGTCATCATTATCTTATCCACTCACATTGTGGGGGATATATCCAGCACCTGCAAAAAACTGGCCTTACTGAACAAGGGAGAATTGAAATTCGAAGGTTCTCCGGACGATATGATTGAATTAGCCCAGGGGAAAGTATGGGAAATCTTCGTTACCGACCCTGAATTGCAGCAAATCAAGGAAAAATATCCGATCATTTCTACTATTCCTTCGGAAGGAGGCTGGGAGATCCAAATCGTAACCGAAAAATTGGAAGGTTTCGACGGCAAAGCCATTATCCCCAATATCGAACATGCTTACGTCTATTTTATGGACTATCTGCTAAAGGATAAAATGGAAATGTATAGCGAAAAAATCGGTGGAGACCTATTTAATTAATAATGTATTAATGTTTTGATATGAATTTAAACCATATAAATGTTATTGCCCGATACGAAGTAAAACTGGTGAAACGAAGCTGGTTGTTTCGTATTTTTGCCATACTCGCGCTGCTATTCATCTCTGCCATTATGTTGGGTTATCAAACCGGTATCGTCAACCGGATGGATAATCTTTGGCCGAGAATCGCCGTTTCTTCACTGATGCCATTCTGTAACACTTATTTTTATAATATCGCTCAATCGGTCATCGTCGTATTTCTGGCCGGCAGCTTCCTGAAAAGAGACAAAAAACTCGATACCGCCGAAGTCATCTATGTCCGGCCGATGAGTAATGCCGACTATATTGTCGGTAAGACCTGGGGTATTGTAAAGGTTTTCATTACACTGAACATTATCACCTTATTATTTACGGCTTTTTTAAACATACTGATCAATAAATCTCCGTTCGATCTGTTTCCATATCTATTCTATTTATTGACGATTTCGGTACCTTCCCTGTTGTTTGTCCTGGGTTTATCCTTTACGGCCATGTGCATCCTTAAAAATCAGGCGGTCACTTTCATCGTAATGCTGGGAATTATCGGCACTGTTTTCTTTTACCTGACCGATACGTTATATGGGGTATTCGATTTCTTCGGAGTAAATATCCCGGCCATATTTTCAGATGTCACGGGACATGCCGATCTCCGGCTTTTTTTACTCCAGCGGTTTTCTTATCTACTGGCAGGAATCGGCCTGATCAGCATGACCATCGCTTTGGTGAAACGTCTGCCTCACAAACCGTGGAAAATAGCTGTCGTATATACTTTTAGCTCACTATTTCTATTGGCAGCCTGTCTCGGAGGATTGTTATACATCCTGCATTATAATCATCAGCTCGATCTCCGTCATCAGTACATCATGACATTCGATAAATATGCAGATGTCCCGCATGTCGACTTGCTGGTCAACGATATTTCGGTTACTCCTCAAGGACACAGACTAGCAGGAAAGAGTACGGTAAAAGTAGCCAATAACAATGCAAAGCCTCTGGATAAAATTATTTTTTACCTTAATCCGGAGCTAACGGTTACCTCTGTTGAAATGGCCGGGAAAAACCTGCCCTTCCGAAGAGATCACCAGGTTATCGAAATAGATCAACCCATCCAGCAGCAAGACGAGCTTACGTTGACGATCAACTATGAAGGGAAAATCAGTGAAAATATTTGTTATACCGATGTCCTGACAGAAGATTACCTGGATACTAAAGTCCCGCAGGTATTCTGGCGTTTCGGTAAACGTTATGCATGGCTGAGTAATACCTTTACCCTATTGACTCCCGAATGTATCTGGTATCCGGTAACCATCGCCCCCGTTAACCCGGGAGCTCCGTACAATGTCAGGAAGAATTTCACAGACTATACACTTACCGTTCATTATGAAGGCGACAAGACCGTTTTGTCACAAGGCAAAAGTAAGATCGACGGTTCGGTCATCACCTTTACGAATACCTCCGCTTTGCCCGGAATCAGTCTAACCATCGCCGATTATGATAAAAAGGCTTTACGGGTAGATTCCACGGATTACGAGATCTATTACTTTAAAGGCCACGATTATTTTTCAAAATACTTCGAACCCTTATCCGATACCTTGCCCGGAGTCATTCGGGAAGTAAAAAACAGCCTGGAAATAGAGAAAGACCGGGATTATCCTTTCGGAAAATTTGTCTTAGCCGAAACCCCGGTACAATTTGCCACTTATGCCCGTAACTGGAAAGGTTATACCGAATATGTCATGCCTGAAATCCTCTTCGTCCCGGAACGAGGAATTTCTCTAGGCCAGGATTTTGAGGCAGAAAGAAGACGGATGAATGAATGGGGACGGCATGGGGGCCCTATGGACGAGACGGAACAAAATATTTCCCTCTTCAATCGTTTCGTGAGCTCTTTAACCTCCGAAAACAGCCAAAATGGCTGGAATCCGGACAATAAACTGATCAATAAATCCAATATCACTCCGATGTTGTTCGGACATACGAACTACATCAGCTCTCCCGAATATCCGGTAATCGACATCGCAGTCAACAACATGATGAATACTTCTTCCGATCAGGGCTTCCGTTTCTGGGGAGGTATCATCAACGACAAACAGCGAGCCAACCTCTATCTGGAATCACATAGTTTCGAGACAGCGATCGGAGATACCGAACTGAAGCCGGAAATTTTCTATGAATTGCTGAAATTGAAAAGTGCAGCATTGAATAACTATATCACTTCCCAGATCACACAGGAAGATTTCAATAAATTCCTAAAGGCATTTTTTACTAGCCGTCAGTTCCAGAATATACCGTTCGATACACTCCGATACGAAATAGAGAAGAGGTTCGGGATTCGGTTGTCCGATTTTATCGACACCTGGTATACGGCCTCCCATACCCCGACCATCTATATCAAGGATGTGGATGCCAATCAAATTGTGTTGGATGAGTTTACCAAATACCAAATTAAATTCAAGGTCAATAATCCCTCCGACATAGATGCTATCATCAGTACGGAAGTCATGCAAGGCGGAGGAGGCGGTATGCGGCGGGGAGGCGGTATGAGTTTTGAAACGGAGAAAAAAAATTACATTATTCCGGCCGGAGAAGCCCGGGAAATCAAGATTATCAGTGACGAGCGTCCGGCCAATATTTCGATAAATACCAATATTTCACACAATCTACCGACATCGCATAATTTCAATTTTTCTAAAATCGACAATACGATCAGCGATACTACTTCGGGAATTTATCCGATAAACCCGGATGTCTTCAAGCCGAATCCGAATGAAATCATTATCGACAATGAGGATCCGGGATTCAGGACGATCGCCTCGAATAACCGGCATAAACTGAAGGATCTTTTCAAGAAAAAAGATGACGAAAAGTATAAGAATTTTATGCCCTGGTGGATGCCTTCCCAATGGACGGCCATAGCCGCCGACTATTGCTACGGTGAAACGATAAACTCTGCGGTTTATAAAAATAAAGGCAGTGGGGCCAATGCCGTAGAATGGAAAACGGAAATCCCTAAAGACGGTTACTACGAGGTGTCCATCTGGAATGCAAAAATGTCGGGCAGAATGTTTTTTATGGACAGACGCCGCGGTCGTCACAAAGAGGAACGTAATCAGACTTATACCATCCAATACGATAAAGAGAAAGAATCGGTGACACTGGACCTGGATGAAGAAACCGAAGGATGGGTTTCGATCGGGAATTTCTATCTACCTCAAGGAGAAGTCATCATCACTTTGACAGATAAAGTTTCCGGAGATTACGTCATTGCAGACGCCGTTAAATTTACAGCCACAGAAGAATAATAAACGAATAACCCGATAAAACGCAGACAATATGCTTAAACAAACTTTGGTCCTCGGTCTTTTAACCCTCAGCGGGTTATATAGTGCGCATGCACAGGAAGTACTTACACTCGAAAAAGCATTGAACACGGCTTTCGAACACAGTCCTTCACTGATTCAAAGCAAACTCAGCCTCGAGCAACGTCAATTGAATCTAAAAGCTCAGGATGCTTCCCTGAAATCACAATTTTCATTGGATGTCACTCCTTTCAGGTATACCCGTAACAACCAATACGATAATTTCAACAGTAAATGGTATGCCAACGAGACCAAAATGTCATCGGCTTCATTCGGTATCACGCAACCCATAAAATGGACAGACGGAACCATCTCTCTATATAATGACTTTTCCTGGCAGGACGCTTCCAACAGGACTTCCGGTGGCAACAATACCTCCTTCAACCATAATCTGTCTTTACGTATTTCGCAGCCTTTGTTCACTTATAACAGGACAAAGATGCAGCTCAAAGAACTGGAATATGCACTCGAAAATGCCAAAATCAGTTATGCCCTCCAACAATTAAGTATCGAAAAAAACGTCACCAGCCAATTTTACGATGTATATCAAAAACAAAAGGATCTGAACATCTCCCGGGATGAATACAACAACCAGAAACAAAACTACGATATCATCAAAAATAAGGTCGAAGCCGGGCTGTTAGCCAAAGAAGAACTTTATCAGGCGGAAGTCAATCTGGCGAACAGTGAATCCACTGTATATTCGAAAGAGATCAGTTTTGAAAATGCGAAAGACAATTTCAAGCTTTTACTGGGAATGTCGCTGGATGAAGATATCGCGATACTGTTCGACAATAATATTCCGACAGTCGATGTCAATATTAACGATGCAGTTAAATACGCCCTGGATCAACGCATGGAAATCCGCCAAAAACAGATTACCCTAGAACAGGATGTATTTTCGATTATCCGGACAAAAGCAGAAAGCGAATTCAAAGGTGATTTAAGTGTCCGGGTAGGTATGGATGCCCTGGCTGGAAAAGTAAAAAATATGTACGACAAGCCCACCGACAACGAAGAGGTTGGCGTAACCCTCACCATTCCGATCTTCGATTGGGGGGCTAAAAAGGCAAAAGTAAAATCCAGCCAACTGGCTATGGAATCGGACGAAATCAGCCTCGAAGAACAGAAAAAAGAGATTGTCATCGATGTCCGCCAGATTTGCCGTAACCTGCCGACGCTGATCCGTCAAATCGAAATCAAAAAGAAAAGCATTGAAAATGCAGAACGTACCTATGAAATCAATCTGGAAAAATATCGCAACGGTAATCTGACCGGTATGGACTTACAACAGTTCCAAAACCAGTTGACTACTGCTAAACAAGATTATACGAGCGCTATTATCAGCTACAAAATCGAGCTCTTGAACCTGAAAATCCAAACCCTTTGGGATTTTGAAACCCACAAAAGTTATTTACCGGTAGATCTATTGAAATAAAAATAACCCTATAAGTCCGTTAACAAGTAAAATCACGATAATCATGAATAAGAATTTTAAAATCCTGGGAGCTGTTATGTTAGGATTCATGTCGTTTTCCTGTAATAACAATCAGGGAAATAACTCTTCTGAAGCCACTACCCCAGTATGGGTCGAGGACGTACAACTCAGAAACATTGAGGAATATATTACAACAACCGGAACAGCAAAGGCAGCTAAAACGATAGAAATAAAATCGGAAACCAACGGAGCTTACTACTTACAGAAAAATCCGAAAACCGGTCGTCCTTATCAGCTGGGTGACATCGCCGAAGCCGGAGCCGTCATCATCCGTCTGGAAAATAAGGAATATGAAAACAACGTGCAGTTGGAAAGTAAGAAATTACAAATCCAGATCACCGAGAAGGAATGGGAAGGTCAGAAAATCCTGCTCGAGAAAGGCGGAGCAACCGAAAAAGACGTAAACAACGCTGAAAACTCTTATATCAATGCGAAGTTAGCCTTGGAAAACGGTTATATCACTTTAGAAAAACTGAGTATCAAAGCTCCGTTCAAAGGAGTTATCGTCAATCTTCCCTACTATACTCCGGGGGTAGAAGTCGCTTCCGGTAGTGTGATGGTCGGCCTGATGGATTATAGTAAAATGTATGTAGAAACCCAATTCCCTGAAAACACATTGACCAAACTGAGAATCGGACAGCAAGTACATATCACCAATTACAATATCAAATCGGATACTTTAAGAGGCATACTGACTCAGTTATCTCCGGCCATCAACGAAGAAACCCGTACCTTCTCGGGGTATATCGAAATCGATAACCCGGATTTAAAACTTCGTCCGGGTATGTTCGCCAAAGCAGATATCGTCACAGTACGGAAAGACTCTGTCATCTCTATTCCCAAAGATATCATTAAAAACCGCCGGGGAGGTAAATTAGTATATACGGTCGACAGAAACAGTGCCGAAGAAAAAGTCATCCATACCGGTATCAGTGACGATAAATACATCGAAGTAGAAAAAGGACTCGAAACCGGGGACAAGATCGTCGTGAAAGGTTACGAATGGTTACGTAACCGGAGCAAAGTAAAAGTGATGAAGTAACTGTATTCACGACAGTCTGAAAAATTCTTTGTCGGTAAACGTCCAAATTGGTAAACGATTAAATTATGGGAATTACAAAATTTGCAGTAAAATACCCGGTCAGTGTATTAATGATCACACTGGGGGTATGTCTGCTAGGAATCATATCATACAATAAATTGGGAACAGATTTATTTCCCGATTTAAAAAATCCGGCTTTATATATCGATTTGCAAGCCGGTGAGCGTCCACCTGAAGAGATCGAAAAACAGTTTGTAGAAAAAATAGAAGCTATGGCAGCACGCCAGGAAGGTGTGAAAGACGTCAGTAGCAGCAGTAAGGTAGGAGGAGCCACGATTACGGTGGAATACGACTGGGATCAGGATATGGATGCCGCCTTTTTGGATTTGCAACGCAGCATGTCTCAAATCGCTCAGGACGAAGAAATCACTTCCCTGAATGTTTCCCGCTACGATGCCAATGCCACGCCGGTCATGATCATTTCCATGAGCCATAAAGAAATCAAGGATATGAACGAACTCCGGAAAATAGCAGAAAACTATATGCGGAGCGAACTGGTCAGACTGGAAGGTGTGGCCGATATCCGACTCAACGGCCAGGAAAATGCTTTTGTGGAGGTCAAAACCGACTCTTATATGCTGGAAGCTTTCAACCTGACTGCCGAAACGATCGCGTCGAAAATAGAAAGTATGAACCGGAATGTTTCGGGAGGTACCATTGTAAACGACGACATCCAATATACGGTAAAAGGGGTGAATTTATTAAAAGACCTGGAAGACATCGGGAATATTATCGTTGCTTTCAAAACCCCCGGTAGTACCGACACCGAGTCGGGGAACAGCTCTACCGTGAAAGCTCCGGTATACCTGAAAGATGTTGCCAAAATCGAACTAAAAAATAAAGATCCTGAAAATCTGGTGCGCTACGATGCCGAACGTAGTCTGAGTATCAGTGTCTACAAAGAGAATAAATACAATACAGTGAAGGCAGTTGAAAATATCACTGCCAAACTGGAAGAATTGCAGAAAAGTATGCCCGGTTATGAATTTCACGTCATCAGTAACCAGGGAGATTTTATCGGAGCTTCGATCGGGGAGGTCAAGGATTCTGCCGTTATGGGTATTTTATTGGCCATGCTGGTATTGTACGTTTTCCTGCGCCGCATCAATACAACCTTGATCGTCAGTGTTTCTATTCCGGTGTCCATCATCGCTACGTTCAATTTGATGTACTTCAACGGATTGACGATCAATATCATGACACTGGGGGGATTAGCCCTGGGAGCCGGTATGTTGATCGATAATGCCATTGTCGTCATGGAGAATATTTTCCGGAATCTGGAAAACGGCCTTTCCCCCAAGGAAGCGGCTATCAAAGGAGCTTCGGAAGTTTCAGGGGCTATCACGTCTTCAACCCTCACGACCATAGTGGTATTCTTACCTATCGTTTACATCCAGGGAGCTGCCGGAGAACTTTTTAAAGAACAGGCCTGGACCGTTTCGTTCTCTCTATTGTCTTCTCTTTTTGTTGCGGTATTGTTAATCCCGATGTTAGCTTCACAATATGTGAAAGCACCTGCCAAAAATCAGGCTTCTTTAAAAATCAAAGGATACGGTCAGTTTGTCGGTAAACTTTTGAAACACCGGTACGCTGTCGTCCTGGCCGCGTTAGTGGTCATGATCGGAAGTTACCTGCTGCTCCCGTTGATCGATAAAGAATTTATGCCTAAAGCAGATTCCCGGGAATTTTCGACTTACATCACTCTGGAACCGGGAACCCGTCTGCAAAGCACGGATAATGCGGCCGCTACCATCGAAAATATGATTATAGAGTTGGCAGGAGACGATCTGGAATGGATTTTTACTCAGGTTGGACCTTCGACAACAACCGAAAGCCAAACGACTAGCGGGAAACTCGAAGGCGAAAATCAGGCAGAGGTAAAAGTCAAATTGAAAAACAAAGCCAAAGCCGATGCAGATTATATTATCAGTAATCTGAGTCATAATTACACGATTCCCGAGGGCGTGGAAATATCGTTCGAAAAGGAACAATCTGCCTTACAAAGCATCCTCGGAACGGAAGGAGCTCCTGTAATTATCGAGATTAAAGGGGAGGAACTGGAAATGATCGACGAACTCAGCACGGAGGTGAAGGAGAAAATAGCCTCTATCCCCGGACTCTACGATATCAAAACTTCTATGGAACAAGGAGCTCCGGAAGTCAACATCTCTATCGACCGGTTGAAAAGCGGGATTTACGGGGTAGATATCGCTTCGGTGGCCAGTCAGATAAAAGAAAAGCTGAACGGGAAGACGGCCAGCAATTTCGAATCCGAAGGTGAACCGATCGATATCGAAATCAAAGTACCGGAAGTATCGCTCGATGAATTGCAAAATGTTGAAATCGTACAAGGAGAAAAGAAATATCGTCTGGGTGAGATTGCAGAGGTTTCGATTACGACAGCTCCGAAAGAAATCAACCGCAGCAACCAAAACCGGATCGGTAAAGTCACCGCAATGCTCGAAAAGGGCTATACATTAGGCAGTGTCACTCCGGAAATCAAAGCACAGTTGAAAGATATCCAATTCCCTGCTAAATATTCAGCACAAATTACCGGAGAAGAAGAGAAACGGGCCGAATCGTTTCAAGGTTTGTCCTTTGCTCTGATACTATCTATCGTATTGGTATATATGGTGATGGCTTCTCAATTCGAATCCTTGCGTCATCCGTTTACCATCTTGCTGACGATCCCGTTGGCCGGAGTAGGCTGTATTTACGCATTTTTGCTAGCCGGAGCCTCTTTGAATATGATGGCTTTTATCGGTATCATCATGCTGGCAGGTATAGCTGTCAACAACTCCATCTTACTGGTAGATGCAGCCAACAGGCTCAAGGCAGAAGGATTCGCTCTGACAGAGGCCATAAAAGGAGCCGCCCAACAGCGTATCCGCCCGATCATCATGACCAGTCTGACTACTATCCTGGCTTTATTGCCGATGTGTTTCGGATTCGGAGAGGGTGCTTCACTGCGATCCCCTATGGCTTTGGCGGTGATCGGCGGTCTGTTCACTTCTACCCTGATGACATTAGTAGTGATCCCGTGTGTTTACTACATTTTTGACAAAAAAGTCAAAAACGTAGAGAAGATTTGAAAGGCATTTTCGAGCTTTTGACATTTTTGATTCTAAATAAGAAAAAATGAACAAACTAATAAATCGTAAAGTACTGATTTCGATGATCTTCATCGGTTTGACCATGATGGGGTTGTTTTCGTACAGGTACTTACTGATGGAATTATATCCGGATGCGGAGTTCCCCTCCCTGAATGTAACTATTTCCACCAAGACCGAGCTGGATCCGAAGTACATTGAGAGTCAGGCAGCTATTCCGGTAGAAGGCGTAATCAGCGGCTTGGAAGGCGTCGAGGATATAACGACATTGATTTCCAATAGGAACGCCCGTATCACTGTTTCCTTTACCAAAAATACAAATGTCAAATATGCTTACCTGAAGCTGGAAGAAAAAATCAAAGCGATCACCAAAAGTATTCCGGAAGACTTCACCATCCAGGTCAATAAAGCCGGTAGCGGAATGGCCAGTGATCAGTTTATGACTCTACAGATTCTGGGAGACGACGATGTCGATTATGTCCGGAATATCACCGATATCGACATTGCTCCCATCCTTGAAAGTACGGATGGAATAGCCTCGGTCACGGTCATGGGCGGACGTCAGAAGAGCATCGAAATCCTTCTCGACGATGAAAAATGCAAAGCGCTCAATATCACCGCATCACAAGTCAGCTCACTGATCGGCAAGAATATGTCTGAAAAGACCTTCGCCGGTTCGGTATTTCAGGATAACAAACGTTTTTTTGTCAACGTTACGGCAGAATATCTCGCGACAGAAGACCTGGGAAACATCGTTGTATCCGAAGGTCCGGTATTGTTGAAAGACATCGCCGACATCAATTTCGGCATTAAAGAAGAAGAATCCTATTCGCGGGTGAATGGGAAAGAAGTTATCACCTGTGTTATTTCCAAATCTCCGCTGGTCAATATCATCGATCTTTCACAGCGGGTACGGGAAGAAATCGCCCAGTTGAATGAAGAACTGGCTACCAAAGGAGTTTCTATCAAAGTCGATACGGACACAGCCGAAACGATGAGTGAAAACATCAACACCATCATCAATCTGGGTTTGACCGGAGCGATTCTGGCTATTTTCATTCTCTACCTGTTTTTGCGAAACTTCAAGATCGTCACTTTCATTGCCGTGGCAATCCCCATTTCGGTATTCTCTGCTTTTTATTTCTTTTACTTTTTCGGTATCAGTATCAATACACTGACTTTAACGGGTATAGCCCTCGCTGTGGGCATGTTGTTGGATAATTCGGTCGTCGTCATGGAGAATATCTTCCGGTTGCGTGCGATCGGAGTCAATAGTCAGGAAGCAGCGGTAAGGGGCACTCAGGAGGTGGCCAAAGCGGTTATCGCCGCCACTCTGACTACGATCACTGTATTTCTTCCTTTCCTGTTTTCAGACGATTTTATCCTGAAGCTGATCGGTGAACATATCGGCGTGTCGATCATCACGACTCTTATCCTGTCGTTGGTCGTGGCTTTGCTACTGATCCCTATGGCCGTCAATCAATTCATGAAAGGCCAGGGCGACCGGGTAAATTTCAGTACATTATCGATTCATAGCCGGCCGGTACAGATTTATATCGCTTTACTGAAAATGTGCCTGCGCAAACCGGCAGCAGTCGTATTTACTGCGATATTGGTATTGATCGTCACGGTAGCTTTATCTTTGACACTGACCATGAATACGTTAAAAGAAATCGAAGCCGATACGTTCAATGTCTATATGACTTTCCCCAATGGGAATACCCTCAACCGGACAGACGAAACAATAAAAGCTTATGAAGAACGCTTGAACGATATCCAGGAAATCGAACAATACAGTACAAAGATCTATTCCACGGATGCCAGTGTCACCATCAAACTAAAAGAGGACTTCGAAAAGATCAACAAAAAAACACTGAACGAACTCAAGAGTACGATTCTATCCCTCTCTGATGGGTTAAGAGTCAGCGATATCAGCCTCGAAGCTATCGAGAGCAGCGAGAACTTCCGGGGTGGTGGCAGTTCACTCATGGGAGGTGCCGACCAACTGATGAAAAAAATGGGTATGGGTACCCAAACGGAAAAAATTGTCATCAAGGGCCAGGATTTCGAAAAAATGGCTAACCTGGCCGAGTTGCTCAAATTCCAATTGGAAGAATTGGACAATATCAGCTATTCATCGGTCAGTTCATCCCGGGGAAAACCCGAAGCCAGGATCATGTTCGACCAATATCTGATGGGAATCAATGATGTAACTCCGAATAATGTCGTCACCGAGCTCAATAATTTCGCCCCCCAAAATACGACTTCGATCAAATACAAAGCGGGAGATCAGGAGTACGATATCATCATCAAAGACAAACGGCTAGCCGAGAAAAAAGAAGAAGAAAACCAGGATCCGGTACGTACGCTGGAAGACTTGCGCAATATGCAAGTCACCAACACGAATAATTCCCTTACCGAATTACGTAGCTTCAGTAATATCAACCTTACCCGGGGACAAGGAAACATAAACCGGGTCAACCAGGATAAAGAAATCACGGTGAACTACCGGTTCAATTCCGATGTAAACGAATCGAAGAATATTCTGGAAGCCGCAAGGACAGAGATAGACGAACTGGTGCAGAATACCGATATTCCTACCGGCATCGCTGTCGAGGTGGTACATGAAGAGGACGAAACCAGCGAATTCACTTTTCTGATTCTGGCTGCTTTTGTGATCATTTACATGATCCTGGCGTCTGTTTTCGAATCACTTACAGCCCCGATCGTATTGATGTTCGCTATTCCCCTGGCTGCCATCGGTTCCTTACTGGCCTTATTGTTTACCAGCAATTCGTTGATGAATGCCAATGTATTGATCGGTGTCATTATCCTGATCGGTATCGTCGTCAACAACAGTATCATCCTGATCGACTACACTTCGCAATTGCGGCGACAGGGTAACCGTAAACCGCGAGCCCTCATCATCGCCGGAATCTCGAGGGTACGTCCTATCCTGATCACAGCCATCACCACCATCGTGGCCATGTTCCCGTTAGCCATGGGACAAGGAGAATTTGTATCAGGACTCGGAGCTCCTTTCGCCATCACGGTGATCGGAGGATTGACCATGAGTACATTATTGACCCTGGTGATTATCCCCACCCTATATTCCGGTTTGGAAGAAGCACTTCATCGGCTGCGTACCCAGAGTTTAACCCTGAAGATTATTCAACTCACCCTTTTGATCCTGGCAGTCATCGGCATAGTGATGATAACCGACTCGCTGATATGGCAATTGGGTTACTTTGTCGGAGCCATTATACTGATACCGGCAGCCACCTGGTTTATGGAGACTAGTCTGCGTCAGGCCAACAGCCGGATTATCCCTCCGGATCAGGAAATCCATATTTCAATCCGTAATCTGGTGAAGATCTACGGCCGTCCCAATGAATTTCAACGGGAATGGCAATCCGGCCAACGTGTACGGGAACGGCTGGGATTAAAGGAAGAATACCGGCAATGGTCGGATTTAAAACCTTTGGTATGGATGTTACCTATCACCGGCTTCCTGATTTATTTCACCTATTTCTATCAAACATTGACCTTCTGGGCCATCATTTTTGCCGTCTGCACCTGGATGTTGCTGACAAAATTGATTGCCATCGGAGGTGAATATTTTAAAGCTCATGAAATCAAAAGCTTGAGCTGGTGTATACGGGTATGCGGAATCTTCATTTATTACTTTTCGCCCTTGTTTACGCTCATATGGGCTTCTATAAAATTCTCGGATTCCGGCATGGCTATTTTACTCGGTCTCCTTTGGTATGTCGCTATAGTTGCCCGCTATTTATCGGAGCGGATCCATAAATACAATATCAACATCGATATGATCGACGGTCGGTTCAGGGAATTGAAAAAAGGAGTATATAAGATCGCCACAAAAATTCCGATGATCGGATACAAGAAAAAACCGTTCAAAGCCTTGAACGCCGTCTCTATGGAGATCCATACCGGTATGTTCGGTTTGTTAGGACCTAACGGTGCAGGTAAAACCACCCTTATGCGTATCATCTGCGGCATATTCGAGCAGAGCTATGGAAAAATATTCATCAATGGCATCGATACCCAGAAAAAACGGGAAGAATTGCAGGGATTGATCGGTTATCTGCCTCAGGAATTCGGTACTTACGAAAACCTGACCTCCTGGGAGTTTTTGGAATATCAGGCTCTCCTGAAAGGAATTTATAATCCCAAAACCCGGAGCAAACGGATCACAGAAGTGCTCGAAGCGGTTCATATGTATGAAAACAAAGATAAAAAGATCGGAGGTTTCTCAGGAGGTATGAAACAACGGATCGGAATTGCACAGACTTTGCTGAACCTGCCCCGCATTCTGGTTGTCGATGAACCGACTGCCGGATTGGACCCCCGGGAAAGAATCCGTTTCAGAAATCTTTTGGTAGAATTGTCGCGCAACCGGATCGTTATTTTCTCTACCCACATTATCGAGGATATCGCCAGTTCCTGTAACCAGGTGGGTGTTATCAACAAAGGGTCGTTGAAATATCACGGAACTCCTTCCGAAATGGTGGAAATTGCTAAAGATGTGACATGGACTTTCGAAATTCCGGCCCGGGAATTTGTAAAATTGCCTTCCGACCTGTTATTGGTACATCATATCCGGAACGGAGAGAATATCAAAGTCAGGTGTCTGTCGGAGACCCAACCGGTTCCCAATGCCGTACATACTTCTCCTCTACTGGAAGACTCGTATCTGTGGTTGTTGAGGAATGTAAAATTAGCTAATCATGAAAATATCATCACTCAATAGACTTGTAAAGCCATGAAATATTACATCACTCCTATAGCAAAACTCGCCCGGTATAATATAAAGATTATCTTCGGCAATAAGTTTATGTATTTTATTCTCAGTGCCGTCGGTTTTTATATCCTGACGGTGGGGTTAAATCTTATTTCGGATTCGGAGATTACGATGGCTACCGGATACAGTATGTTATTAGTGCCTTCTATCCTATTGATCTTCTATCCGACCTGTTTCGGTATACAGAACGACCAGGATGCCAAAATCATAGAAATCATTTTCGGTATTCCGAACTATCGGTATAAAATCTGGTTATTCCGGCTTTTAATCGCCTATATGATTTGTTTTATCATCACTTTGCTTTTAGCTGCCGTCACCGACTGGCTGGTTGTAGAGGTACCTCCCCTGCAACTCGCTTTACAAAGTATGGTACCTGCGCTTTTCATCGGTTTACTGTGTTTTATGCTCAGTACACTCATCCGGAATGGCAACGGTACGGCAGTAATGATTATCATTATCGGTTTATTGCTGTTCGCATCGAGTAAAATTCTGGACGTCAGCAAATGGAATGTATTTTTGAACCCCTTTGACGTCCCCTTGGATAAAAATCCGCAAATTTTTTATAACACCCTGTTCGACAACCGATTGATTATCTTACTCTCTTCCTTCATATTCTTATTGGTAGGACTTTACAAGACACAAAACCGGGAAAAGTTCATCTGACTCACCGAGTCCGCCCAGGAGAAATATCCACCCGTATCCGAGATATATTTCTCCCACCCCCAAAGGGGCATATCCAGCGCCTCCCGGTTCGTCAACCGCCATTCCCCATCCCCAACCCTTCTCATTTTTCCGTTAACTGAGGATATTCAGTAAATGTCCCTAAATATTTAGGCAGTTATATACATATTAACACGTTATAAACGTAGGTTTATTTTTTCTTTCTATTCCGATTCCGGGTTTTGTGCCGTCAGACCGGTTCGCCTGGAACGGTCCGGTAAGGCTTTCCTTCACTGACCGGCGGAACTCCTCACTACGTTCGTCAGACACCACCGGTCGGGCGTTCGGAAAACCTAACCGGACACTCGTTCCTGCTCCAATGGTCTTCCGCCACAAAACCCTCCATCTTCCGTCAGCACTACAGGGCAAAGAAGGAAAGTTTTATTGAATGAAAGGGCAGGCCACCCTGACCGGAGTACGAATACCTGGATTATTAGATCGGATTATTTCTATAAAATACTGATTATTAAATTAATCTCTAATGCATAAAGTATCAGAAAAACATCTGTTTGATAGAAGTTTATACTTTTTAGGTCACAGTTCGTTTTCCATGCAGTGATAACACGAACACCGGAGACGAATAAGTAACGAACTATATTAATCTGCAAGTAAAATGAGAGAAAAAACTCCACCATAAGCTATTTTGTTTGCCGGGTAGATACAAATCCATCCACATAAGGAGGTCTGATTTGATTACGGCAAATGCTTGCCTGACGAGCTTGTTTGCAACAGTAATAAGAGCCACCTTGGAAGGTTTCCGTTGGCTTTCAATCGTGTGTAGCACTCTTTACAGGTTGTGTTACCACGTAATGCCGACCACGAGGCGACATATAGCAGTGAACGCAGGCTCACATCCCCGTTACGGTTTATCCCACCTTTGATGTGCACGGATGTTCCGGATTGCTGGTATGTCGGGCATATTCCGATAAAACGGGAAATTTGCTTGGCGTTATCGAAATAGGAGAATCCTCCGGTAGCGACAATCAAGGCCGTAGCCAAAGTGATACCAATTTCTTTGATGGATGTAAGAAGTTTAATCTGCCTGTCAAACTCTGACGAAGCCAGGTCTGCAAGTTCAGATTCCAAAGACTCTATTTGACTGGCCAAAAAAGAATATGTTAAAGCAATAAATAACAAGCTTATCTTTACAAAAAATAACTGTTTTGCTATAGATTCATTAAAAGTATGCCAGGAAGCCTACGAAGATTTATTGGCAAATCTCATAGATGTAAATAAAGTTATAGAGCAAGCAGAAAATGATTCACTTGAAATAAATTTGCAATATCCATTCCCAACTACATATTCAGCTTCTCACACAAGTTATATATTCACAAAACATAATACGACAAATAATTTAAATATTCTTTCCCCACGTTTAAAAGCTTCAAGCGAAGATGGAGGAACAACAGAAAGAAATGTATTGTTAGCTTCAATGGCAGCTAATAGTCATTGTTATTTCCAAAGTGGCACTGTTAACATAAAATCTATAACACATGTAAATATTTCCATTTTCTTTTGGTCTTTTATGATTTATGATGAGGTATGGGGACACCATAATGGTGCAAATGGATTAGGTGTAATTGGAGAAAATAATGGTAATTATGAATATGATTGGTTATATGCTTTAGATAATCACACAGGAAAATTTAATTGGGAATTTCGTAACGTATCTTCCAGTACAGATGGCGTTTCTATTAATCATAATTTTTTTGGTAAAAAAGTAAATCGATAGATCGGGATATTCAGTAAATATCCCTACCTAAAGATAAAAAAGTCAACTAATTCGCAATAATTTACACATGAATCAGTCGACTAATTTCCTAATATTTTAGGAATGTCCCTGGATCAACCACAGTTGTTTTGCTAAATCGTCCTTTTCAATTTCTCATTGATTCTGGAGCGGACTTTAATCATGGCATTCTTTTTCTTAATCCATTCGACAAGCCGTTCCATATCGCCTGCATTTTGAAATTCCAGAATCTTCTCGTCAGCCTCGCGGCAAAGGATTTCTATCCGGCGCATCTTATAATTATCTACAATTTTAGGCAATAGTTCGTCGAGCATCATCTCCTCGGTCCGCATCGAGGAATCTTTCAGGGTCCAAAGTTTACTCAATTCATAGGGTTCGCTCAGAATATCCGCGACAAGTTCACAAATCGACACATCCGGGTTGCCGATAAAATACTTAGAAGGGATAAATCCAGGATTCCGATAATTCTTCCGGTATTCATTCTGAATTTCTCTCAAACGGGGATTCAACATTTCCAGTTCGTCCTCAGCCAGTTCGTGAATGATATATTCCCCGACAGTAACCGAATAAGGCATCCCGTCACGCTCTTCTTCGTAAAGCTCCTGTCCTCCGAAGAGCAACAAATAACGCACCAACACCATTTCTTCGGTGTCGCAAGGCGTCACCTGAACAGTCTTGGCCGGAGTCAGAGTCACCCGAGGGGGCTGTTGAGTGGGCGATTTATAGGGCAAAGGGATCGGATCACCGACTTTTTCTTTCCGGATACGGGCGATCTCATTGTAAAGGAGCTTTTCTTCCACCTTCATTTGGTTCGCTGTCTCCTGAACATATACCGAACGGGTGATCGTATCGGGAATCAACGAAATACTCCTGACGATATCTGTAATCAACTTCGCTCTTTCTATCGGATCACTACCCGCTTGTGTCAACAATAATTTTGTCTTGAAATGAATAAAATCCGTTTCATGCCCGGAGATATACTCCAACACTTCTTCGGCAGTATGCGCCTGCGCATAGGAATCGGGGTCCTCGCCGTCGGGCAAGGACACGACACGGACATTCAATCCCTCTTCGAGTACCAGGTCGATCCCGCGTAGAGACGCTTTTATTCCCGCAGCATCACCGTCATAGATGATCGTTACATTCGGGGTCAAACGGCGGATCAGACGGATTTGTTCGATCGTCAGAGAAGTACCCGAAGAAGCCACGGTATTTTCTATCCCCTTTTGGTGAAAAGAGATCACATCGAGATATCCCTCTACCAAATAACAACGATTGTGCTGTACAATACTTTTCTTGGCAAAATAGATCCCGTACAGCGTACGGCTCTTGTGGTAAATCTCAGACTCCGGAGAGTTGAGGTATTTGGCACTTTTCTTATCGTTGGTCATAATCCGGCCACCGAAAGCAATGATCTTACCGGCCAAATCACGAATCGGGAACATCACCCTGGCACGGAAACGATCGAACAGTCCGCGTTCCGATTCTATGGTCAGTCCCGTTTTTACCAAAAACTCTTTTTTATATCCTTTTTCTAAAGCTGCTTTCGTGAAACCGTCCCAAGCTTCGGGACAATACCCCAGACCGAATTTCTCGATCGTCCGATCATCCAATCCCCGACGGCGAAAATACCCCAACCCCACCGATTTCCCTTCATCGGTATGCAACAATTGCTGTACGAAAAATTCTTCGGCATAATTGGTCACGATCAGCATACTTTCCCGCTCGCTCTTCTCTTGCTTTTCGTGTTCCGAGAGCTCTTTTTCTTCGATGATAATATTATATTTAGCCGCCAGCCAACGCAAAGCCTCGACATAAGACAATTGTTCATGTTCCATAATGAAATTCACCGCATTCCCGCCTTTCCCGCATCCGAAGCATTTATAAATACCCTTCGACGGGGAGACCGTAAAAGAACCTGTTTTTTCATTATGAAAAGGACAACAGCCCACATAATTCACCCCTCTCTTCTTCAGACTTACAAAGTCGGAAATCACTTCGTAAATATCTGCAGCATCGAAAATCTTCTGTATCGTCGCTTGATCAATCATAGTACAAAGGTAAGAGGTAAAAAGGAAAAAGATAAAAGGTAAAAGGTAAAAAGTAAAAGGTTTTTCTATTTATTATATTTCACAGTATTTTAACTACATTACAATCACGCTTTGGCACAATATTTGTACTTTTGCGTCCCATGGAAACGATATATATTCAAAACGTTTTCATGTGCAAATTTAATTTTATCATGACAGAAAGCGAATTTAATCGGACAAGAGAAGAACTATTAGAAAATATTTCTGAGTT
This sequence comes from Odoribacter sp. N15.MGS-14, assembly GCF_000980245.1. Lineage (NCBI taxonomy): Bacteria > Pseudomonadati > Bacteroidota > Bacteroidia > Bacteroidales > Odoribacteraceae > Odoribacter > Odoribacter sp. N15.MGS-14. The sequence goes on along the minus strand of NZ_LARE01000003.1, from coordinate 34,085 downwards.
ATTTTTAAAATATGGCTTAAGAAGTACTTCAATGGACGATATCTGTTCGCATCTCAAGATCTCGAAAAAAACTTTATACCAATATTTCAGTAATAAAGACGATCTTGTCGAACAGATCATGATGCACCGTAGAAATAATTACCGTACACAGAAGGATATCGAAGAACTGAAACAACATAATTCTATAGAGATCATGTTGACGATCAGAGACCATATCATCCGGAGCTTCAACAGCAGGATGCCGGCGAATTTATTCGATTTAAAGAAATACCATCCGGATGTTTATCAACGAGTAAATAACAAAGATCAGATTTTTATCCAAAATTTATTTAACGAAGTGATCGACAAAGGGATACGGGATGGTTATTTCCGGTCTGATATCAATCGTGAGATCCAGGTCTACCTGTTTGTAAAGCAAATGTCTCTCATCGGTGAGCCGGAAATGATCAGTGAATTGAAATATCCGATTTCTACGATCGTCTCTACGATTGTAGAAAATATTATCCGCAGTTTCGCGACTCCCCAAGGGATGCATGAATTGGAACATTTACTTTATAATAAACCTCATGAAAAAACAACTAAGCCATGAAAAAGAACAGATCTAACTTTCCCAGGAGCTATGCTGTTTAGCTGAATTTCGGGATATAAACGTGTATAATCAAAATCAAAAATCTAATAATTAAAGAGAATGAAAAGAGGAGTATTAATCATTTTTGTTGCGATTCTCATTCCGTGTTTGCTGCAAGCCCAGACCACACCGAATGATCCCCAGCGTCTGACGCTAGAACAAGCGGTAAATTTTGCCGTAGAGCACAACAAAGAACTACAGGCATCCCAAATGAATATCGAATTGAGAAATAAAATGGTGACAGAAGCCATTTCTCAAGGTTTGCCTCAAATCAACGGCGATCTGAACTATAGCACCAATTTCAGATATAAGATGAGTTTCCCTGGATCGGAATCGTCTACCGTACTGAAAGACCAGTCGAGCGTCGGGGTTACCGTTAACCAACTGCTATTCAGTGGTGAATGGATATTGGGAATACAAACCAGTAAGATTGCTAAACTGATTGCTTCTCAGCAAGTGGATGTAACCGAATTGGATATTAAAGAAACGGTTTATAATTCGTATTATACCATCCTGGTGAGCGAACGCCTGATGGAAATCGTAAAGCAGAACCTGGAAAATATGAGCCAGATACAGCGTCATACCGAAAATATGCTGGCAGCAGGTACTGCCGAGCCGACAGACGTCGATCAGATCCGCATCACTGTCGGACAGTTGAAAAACAGCCTTCTGGCTATGCAACGGACAGTAGACGTAAACTATAATTTACTGCGCCTGCAACTGGGTTTACAAGCCGGGACTCCGATCACCCTGGCCGATCAACTGGATAATTTTCTGGAAGTCGGTAATTTCCTGAAACTGGCCGGCCAGGAATTCGATATCAACCAGAATGCCCAATACAAACTGATGGAGACCCAGGAGGAATTACAAAAGAAAATGGTAGGATTGAAAAAATGGGCTTATTCACCGACGATCTCTGCAAACTACGGTTACACCTATAAAATCCTGAAACCTAGCTTGGATTTCAGTCCGAAACATTCAGCTACCATTACGATGAGTATTCCTATTTTTTCAGGTCTGCAACGTAAAGCGCAGCTCGATCAGGAGAAAATCACGCTGGAACAAACCACGCTGAACAAGAGTTTATTGGCAGATCAATTGAACTTACAGGAAGAGCAATATAAATTCGCCCTGAAAAATGCTTTGGAAGATTATAACCTGCAAAGTGAGAATATTCAGGTTGCCCGGAAAGTGCTGGAAAATTACCAGTATAAATACAATGCCGGAGCCGTATCCAGTTTAGATCTGACCCAGGCCAACAATAATTACCTGACCGCAGAAAACAACTATACTTCGGCTTGTTTAACATTATTACAGGCACAAACTCAACTGGAGAAACTGTATAACGAGCTAAAATAATCAGGAGTGAATAGTCGGAAAGCGATCTTTTAGCTCTGTAATTGAAAAAGAAACAAATTAAATATTGAAAACAATGATAAAGAACGTAATTTTATCTACCCTCGCGATTGCTGTATTAGCCGGTTGTTCAGGAAAGAAAGATTCTGACAAAGATACCAGCGTAGTTGAAGCTATCCCGGTGAAAGTTCAAAAACTGGAAAAAGAAAACATTGCCCGTACCCTGGACTACACAGCAAATTTACAGGCAGACGAGCAAGTGTATTATGCACCTGCAGCTACCGGACGTATTGAAAAAATCTATGTAGAAGTTGGGGACCGGATTAAAAAAGGACAATTATTAGTCGAAATGGACCGGACGAATCTGCAACAAGCCGAAGTCCAGTTAAAAAATCTGGAAACCGAATACAACCGGGCTAAAATGCTGAATGAAACTCAGAGTATCAGTAAGCAAGCCTACGATGCTGCAGTGACCCAATATGAGGTAGCTAAATCGAACGTAGACTTCCTGAAAGAAAATACCCGGATGTTGGCTCCTTTCAACGGAGTAGTGACCGGAAAATATTTCGAAAACGGAGAAGTATATACAGGAGCTGCTTTCGGTGGTGCTTCCAAACCATCGATCATTGCAATTGAAAAAATCAATCCCCTGAAAGCCTACGTAAATCTTTCGGAACAATATTTCTTATCGGTAAAGAAAGGCACGAAAGTAGAATTGAAAAGTAGCCTTTACCCCGACCGGATATTCGAAGGACAGGTAAGTATCGTTTATCCGACGATCGATCCGGCTTCGAGAACTTTCACCGTTGAAGTGAAGATTCCGAACGATGACGAAGCATTACGTCCCGGTATGTACGGAACCATCAATTTCTTTATCGGAAATACCGAAACCGTTGTTGTTCCTGCTATCGCTGTGTTGAAACTTCAGGGTGCGAATGACCGCTACGTATTCATCAACAAAGACGGTAAAGCCAAAAGAGTATCCGTGAATTTAGGGAAGCGTTTTGAAGATAAGATCGAATTGATCAGCGACGAAATCCAGGAAGGAGACGAATTAATCGTTGTCGGTCAGGGACGTGTTATCGACGGTTCACCCATTACTATCACTCAATAAGATAAATACATCAAATAAATAGTAAGAATATGAGTATATACAATACAGCGGTCAACAAGCCTATTTCCACATTAATGGTATTTATCGCCATTATGGTATTAGGTGTTGCCTCTTATATACAGTTGCCGGTGGACCAATACCCTAAGATGGACCCGCCCTACCTCACAGTGATGGCAACTTATCCGGGAGCGAATGCTTCGGATATTGAGGAAAATGTAACCAAAATCCTGGAAGATCAATTGAACTCCGTAGATAATCTGAAAGAGATGACCTCTACGTCCTATGACAACTTAGGAGTAATCTCTCTGGAGTTCGAATGGGAAGCCAATCTGGACGAAGCATCCAACGACGTACGTGACGCTGTCGATAAAGCAATGCAAAATTTGCCGGACGATATCGACCGACCGACCATTATGCGTTTCAACACGTCTATGATGCCGATCCTGATTTATGCCGTCACGGCCGACCAATCTTATCCCGGTATAGACAAGATTCTGGATGACAAACTGATCACCCGTTTGAACCGGGTAGACGGTGTAGCTTCTGTGATCGTTGCCGGAGCACCGGAACGTGTGGTTTATGTCGATTTAGACCCGAATAAACTGGATGCTTACAACCTGACTCTCGAACAGATCGGTAACAAAATTCTGGCAGAGAACAAGGATGTTTCTTCCGGTAATGTGAAAATGGGGCTGATGGACTATGCTTTGCGTATAGAGGGTGAATTCGAGGAAAGCGACCAGATCAAAAATATCGTACTCGGCACTCAAAACAATAAAACCATCTATTTGCATGATGTTGCTGTCGTGCGGGATACGATCAAAGACATCACACTGGAACAAACGATCAACCGGGGACGCGGTGGTGTACTGATGATCACCAAACAAACCGACGCCAATGCCGTTGCCGTAGCTAAAGAAGCGAAAAAGCAACTGGAATTGGCAATGAAAGAATTGCCTTCGGACATCAACTTCCAAATCATTTCGGATAACTCGGACTTTATCGTAAAGTCGATCAACAACCTGCAGGAAACATTGATGTACGCTTTGATCTTTGTGGTATTGGTCGTATTTCTGTTCTTAGGACGATGGAGGGCCACCTTTATCATTGCTCTGACCATCCCGATCTCACTGATTGTCGCCTTCATCTATTTGTTTGCAACGGGTGAGTCTCTGAACGTAATTTCACTGTCCTCCCTCTCTATTGCAATCGGTATGGTGGTAGACGATGCCATCGTAGTGTTGGAAAACGTAACGAAACATATCGACCGGGGAAGCCGGCCACGTGAAGCAGCCAAATACGGAACGAATGAAGTATGGTTGTCTGTAATCGTCACCACACTGGTAACCGTAGCTGTGTTCTTCCCGCTGACCCTGGTAACCGGAATGACCGGAATCTTGTTCAAACAGTTGGGATGGATCGTTTGTATCACCGTATGTACCTCGACACTGACGGCTATTTCTCTGACTCCTATGCTTTGTTCACAATTAATGCGGATACAGGAAAAGACCAGTAACAGCAAGTTCAGCTTTTACAATTTCGTATCCCGGCAATTGGATAGGCTGGATTCAGGTTATGAAAGACTGATCCGTTGGGTACTGCATCATAAAACATTCGTCATTTGTTTCATGACTGCCATCTTCCTGGGGTCTTGTAGCCTTACGCGTTTTATCAAAACCGACTTTATGCCGCAGAACGACCAGAGCAATATGACTGTATATGCAAAAATGCAATCCGGCCAACGGGTAGAAGAGACGAAAAGAGTCGCTTTACAGATCGACTCAATGATCCGGGCAGATATACCGGAAATTACGATCATCAACTTGTCGTACGGTAGTGAAGAAGAAGCTTCCTTCGCTTCTATGATGAACAGTACCGGTAACAATATCCTGAATATGCGTTTACGTACCGTAGATATTAAAGACCGTGAACGGAGTATTTTCGTCATTGCCGACCAGGTTCGTTCTATCTTGAAGAGTTTCCCGGATGTACTGCAATATACAGTCAGTACCTCATCCAGCGGTGGTTCTATGGGTAGCAACTCTGTCGATATCGAAATTATGGGTCACGATTTCAACACAACCACCCGTTTGGCTCAGGATATCGCAGTGAAAGCCCGTCAGATCCCGGGAGCCGAAGATATCAAAATCAGCCGGGACGACGATAAAGCCGAACTCCAGATTGCTTTAGATCAGGATAAACTGGCTCGTCATGGTTTGACCACTTCAGAAGTCGGTTCTTATGTCCGTAACCGGATCTACGGTTTCCGTAACAGTAAATTCAAAGAAGACGGAGAAGAATACGACATCATCGTCCGCCTGGATGAGAAATACCGTTCTTCTCTGACGGAGATCGAAAATATCCTGATCATAGACGGCCACGGCGAAAAAATACGTCTGAAAGAATTGGGTGAAATCAAAGAGTACTTCTCACCGCCAAATATCGAGCGTAAAAGTAAACAGCGTATCCTGAAAGTGTCTATCACTCCGGCAGCTGGCGTAGCTTTAGGAGATATCGCACAGGCATCACAACAGATTATCGACAATCTGGAAGATGTACCTCAGGATGTCAGTCTTTACATCGGTGGTAACTACGAAGACCAGCAGGAATCCTTCAGTTCTTTGATCTGGCTGTTACTGTTGTCCCTGATGTTGGTATACATTGTGATGGCCGCTCAGTTCGAATCTTTCAAGATGCCGTTCATTATCATGTTGGCCATTCCGTTTGCATTCACAGGAGTAATTCTGGCCCTGTTGCTCACGAACACCACCTTGAGTATCGTGGCTGCCTTAGGTGCTATTATGTTGGTCGGTATCGTGACGAAGAACGGTATTGTGTTGATCGACTTTATCAACCTGATGCGTGAAAGAGGTATTCGCTTGTACGATGCTATTGCACAAGCTTGTCGTTCCCGTCTGCGTCCGGTATTGATGACCTCTTTGACTACGATTCTGGGTATGGTACCGATGGCGATCAGTGCAGGTGAAGGTTCCGAAACCTGGCGGCCAATGGGTATCGCAGTAATCGGTGGTATGGTTTTCTCCACCATCATTACGATGATCATCGTCCCGGCCGTATACGCTGCTATGGACAAAAGCGGTAGCCGTGACAAGAAAAAGGCACTGGCCAAAGAATTTAAATTTATGAAAGACTTCGATCCTGAAAAAGATCTACCCAAAAAGTAATCGATAATGCAGATTTACAGTTTCAGACCGATATTAAAGTCTGAAATTGTAAATCAAAAATCAAAATCAAATATGAAGAAAGCAGTATTCATAACATACAACCAAGCCCTGACAGAGCGAGTAGCTTTTCTCCTCGATCAATTACAGATCAAAGGATTTACACAATGGCCTCTGGTTAACGGAGCAGGAACAGAAACCGGAGAACCTCGTATGGGATCTCATACCTGGCCGGAAATGAACTCCGCCACCATTACCATCGTCGAAGAAGAAATGGTGCCCCTGATTCTGAAATACGTCAAAGCGTTGGATGAAGTAAACAAAGAAAACGGTATCCGGGCTTTTGTCTGGGATATTACCGATATGTATTAATCCGAAAACTCAATAGGGTCTGCGCAAAGCAACTGCACAGACCCTATTCAAAAATTCTCTTTCTTAACCACAACCGACAATCTGCCTAAGTGGCAGTAAAATAGTTTCAACTTTCTTTCAGCGGTTTAAAGCCGCGTCCCAGAATTTCTTTCGAATCGATTACGTTGATAAAGGCTTCGGGGTCGATTTCTGCAATCCGATGCCGTAAAATCATCATTTCACGACGTGTGAGGATGGTGTAGATCATATTGCGGCTTTCTCCCCGATACATACCGACAGCCGGCAATAAGGTAGCTCCCCGGTTGATATCCTTGATAATAACATCCTTCACCGGATCTAACTTATCAGTGACAATCATCAGGGTCTTATGTACAGCAGCACCGTCGATTACCAGATCGATCACTTTTCCTTCGATAAATACGATAATCCAGGAATACATCGGTAAACGCCAGTCACCGAAAGCAACAACCGTCGACAACGTAATGGTACAGTCGACAATAATCACCAAAGTTCCAAGCGATATGTGGGTATATTTATTCAAAATCATAGAAATGATATCGGATCCTCCGGAAGTTGCCCGTGCCTTAAAGATCATACCGATCCCGATACCATAAACAATTCCTCCGAAAATAGCGGACAACAACTGTTCGTTCAGTAACGTACGATCCGTAATACCGGGCTCCAACAAGGCATCATAGCCGTATAAATAGTGGATGAGACGCATAAATGCCGGAATAGCGAACGTACAGATAATGGTTTTTACCCCGAACATACCTCCCAAAAAGTAAATTCCCAACAAGAGTAAAGGAACGTCCATACACAGGGCTGCAATTTCAGTCTCCCACCCCCACAAATGGTGAAATACCATAGACAATCCGTAAGTTCCTCCGGGAGCAAACCCATAAGGCTCAGCAAACATCACCGCCCCCAAGGCAAAAACAAAACATCCGCCCAACAACCAGGCATAGGTTATAAAAAAATCTTTAGAGAGAAATTTCTCTTTCGTAACAAATCCCATATTGACTTTAGATTTATGATTTTGATTTATGATTTAACGCTGCCAAAATTACGAATTGTTTTCGGCATTTTCTTGGCATAAAATATTTTCAACATGTTTTGTTTATATCTGTATATCAATCTATTAAACAACAAGACACAGGCATATTTATACAAGAAAGAGCATATTTATACAAAAACAGGAAATCGCATTGAAAACGATTGAAGCCCTATACGGCAATAACAGGATAAGGTGAGTAATCGTAAAGTTGTATTTTCCCTTTCAAGAGGGATTCAGGAACATCGATCAGCCGTTGATTGCTACTTCCCCTGAAAAGCAAATCGGTATCCCGCAAATGCTGATTAAAACGTCCATCTACCAAAACATCGATATAAGGCAAGATTTGTGCCAACCGGGCAGACCGGCACACCTCTTCGTAGCGATAACCGGTATAACACCAAATATTCTTTTTGCTTTTGTTTTTAATCAACTTAGCCAATTCAGTAAATGCTTCAACTTGCTCCAAAGGGTCTCCCCCACTAAAAGTAATATTTGAAAAAGGATCGGTCAGCAAGCGTTCGGCCACCTCTTCTACTCCGACCGCATGCCCATGCTCACGTTCCCAGGATTGGGGATTATGACAACCGGGGCAATGATGCCGGCATCCTGCCGCATAGAGAGAGGTCCGGAATCCCGGACCATCTACCACGGTATCTTCGATAATATCCAATAAAAACAGGTTCATCGCTAAACTAATTATGTCTGACCCGATCATTCAATTCAGCCAGTTTCGCCTGATTCCAGCGATTTGTCGTACCGACCAGATATCCGGTAATCCGTTGCAGGCGATCGATATGATGTCCTCCGCAATTGGGGCATTCTTCCAAACCGTCGGTCGCGTCTTCATGTCCACAATCCATACAGCGGTTACGGTTGTGATTGACAGAACAATACCCCATATTATAGCGGTCCATCATGTCTACCACCGACATAATCGCATCCGGGTTGTGGGTTGCATCTCCATCGATCTCTACATAGAAGATATGCCCTCCGCGGGTCAGATCATGATAAGGAGCTTCTATTTCTGCTTTATGCCGGGCACTGCATCGATAATAGACAGGCACATGATTCGAGTTCGTGTAATATTCCCGGTCGGTCACTCCCGGGATGATTCCGAAACTCTTTTTATCCTTCTGAGTGAATCTCCCGCTCAATCCTTCGGCAGGAGTAGCCAATACACTATAATTGTGCTGCCAGCGCTCCGAAAATTCATTCGCTTTATCCCGGAAACGGGTTATAATTCGGATCCCTAACTGCTGTGCAGCCGGATCTTCTGCATGGTGCTTACCTGTCAACGCGACCAAACATTCGGCCAAACCGATAAAACCGATCCCCAGTGTCCCTTGATTTATAACACTCTCTATCGTATCTTCAGGTTTCAACTTCTCCGCTCCTACCCACAGAGAACTCATTAAGAGAGGGAATTGCTTTGCCCGGGCAGTTTTCTGAAACTCAAACCGACGATGTAATTGCAAAGCCGTCAACTCAAGGAGTTCGTCCAATTTCGAGAAAAATGTCCGGATTCTTTCTTCCCGTTCGGAAATATCCATACATTCGATAGCCAGACGTACAATGTTTATCGTCGAGAAAGAAAGATTTCCCCTACCGATGGAAGTCTTCTCTCCGAAGCGGTTTTCAAAAACCCGGGTCCGGCATCCCATGGTAGCCGTCTCATAGCGAAAACGCTCCGGATCGTCGGCTTTCCACAATTCATGCCGGTTAAAAGTAGCGTCCAGGTTGATGAAGTTGGGAAAAAAACGCCGGGCACTGACTTTACAAGCAAAAACATATAAGTCGTAATTGGGATCCTGAGGTAAATAATTCACGCCCCGTTTCTTTTTCCAGATCTGAATCGGAAAGATAGCCGTACCTCCGCTTCCCACTCCCCGATAGGTAGAGGTCAGCATTTCCCGAATAATACAACGGCCTTCGGCAGAAGTATCCGTACCGTAATTGACAGAACTGAAAACAACCTGATTGCCTCCCCGGCTATGAATGGTATTCATATTATGGATAAAAGCCTCCATAGACTGATGTACACGACTTACCGTCCGGTTGATCGCATGTTGTAAAACCCGCTCATCCCCGCTCAAACCGTCCAGCTCAATCCGGACATAATCTTTGATGGGAAAATGGTACAGGTGTTTGTAATCTTCGCCGGTAATCTCTTCCAATACTTTCACCTCTTCGATAAAACTATTCCGCACATAAGGTGCCAGATAAAAATCAAAAGCCGGAATCGCCTGTCCGCCATGCATTTCATTCTGAGCCGTCTCGAGCGAAATGCAACCGAGGATGCTAGCCGTCTCGATCCGTTTTGCCGGACGGGATTCACCATGACCGACATAGAATCCGTTTTTCAGGATCTTATCCAAGGGATGCTGTACGCAGGTGAGACTTTTGGTCGGATAATAATCTTTATCGTGTATGTGCAGATATCCTTGCCGAACGGCATTTTTTACTTCTTCTACCAACAAATAATCGTCGACAAACGGCTTTGTCGTTTCACTGGAAAATTTCATCATCATCCCGGCAGGCGTATCCGCATTCATATTGGCATTTTCCCGGGTCACCTCATTCGATTTCGTCTCTATGATTTCCAAAAAGATATCCCGGGTTTTCGCTTTACGGGCCACACTACGCTGATTCCGGTAAGCAATATATAATTGAGCCACATCTTTACGGCGGCTCTTCATCAATTCGATTTCCACACAGTTTTGAATATCTTCGACACTCATCTGCTCCTGTCCCCGGCAAGCGATACGATCGGCAATTTCATGTGCCAATTGCATATCTTCTCCTTTATCGGTATGCAGCATCGCTCTTCTCACTGCAGCAACGATTTTCTCCTCATTAAAGCCAACTACACGGCCATCTCTTTTCAATACAGTCTGAATCATTATTTTACTTTTTAATCATAAACCGATAACTCATAAGGCAAGGAGAGGACAAAAAAAAGACAAGCGAATCCTTCTTTCCGGCCTTTCCTCGAAAGCCTCAGAAAACAATAATTACGGCAGGTCTTCTGACTTACTTCCGGTTTAAACAACCTTCCCGCCAATAACGGCAGTGGTTCTTCTCGGGTTTAAACCGCTCTACGGAGCTTACAGCAGCGGGACTGTCCGGGATTCTCACCCGATTCCCTTTTCATCTCATCCCTACGCTAGGATAAGAACCGAAATCAAGACAAAAATAGAAAGTTTTTTACGAAGAGAAAAATATTTTCAGAAACTTTTCTGACATTTTTTCAAAGTAACAGATTATCAAAGTTTTCCAATACAAATCTTTTAATCTAGAATCCGGCACATTCAAACTACTGATAATCAACATATAACTACAAAACAAAATTCAAATCATCAAGCAATCAAACATTTAAAAGTTTTCCAAAATAAAAATCCAAAAATTAATCGAGTTAATATTTTTCAGCATTGATATTTTATTCTTCGTCTTTTACTTTTGATTTTTCATTTTGTAGATATTCCACCCAAATTCGGGCTGCTTCTTCCACTGTTTTGAGACAAGGACGTTTTTTATAATATTCGGGTGTCCGGGCTTCAGGCACCGGATCGAACCCGATTCTTGAGGGAGTCACCCCCAACAATTCACCGCAGATCAACGAACCGTTACGCTTCACAAATTTCTCTGCCAATTGTTGTACCAGTCTATAATTCGCTTCTTTCCCTTCCCTATCTTTTCCCTCTACACAACCTGTTTCGAGGCCTGCCAATATAAACATTCCGCAAGCAGCACCGCAAGTCATTCTCATCCGACCGATCCCTCCACCGAACGAAGCCGACATCCGTAATGCCTGTTCGAAAGTATAACCATACTCGTCTGCAAAAGCAGCACATACCGACTGTGAACAATTGTAGCCTTGCCGGAATAATTCGACGGCACGCTGTATCCGGTCTTCCATCATCCTATTTTTTAATGTCCGGCAAAAGTAACGAAAGACCGTGAGAATAGGAAATCTATTTCTTCTATTGCGTAATAATATTCCCTTGCAAATCTATATCCAAAGCCATATCGAGTCCCGGTTGTTGTTTAGGGGTCAAAACAAAATGATACCGATCTCCCTGAGGGAATTGCCGATAGTCGACGCTCCGTACGGTATAGTTTTCATAAGCGGTACTATTCAGGACTTCTTTCACTACCGCAGGGACTTCGGAAAACAATACCGGCCATTCTGTATACTGCCAGTTCATCGAGCGATCGAAATAGATTTGTTTAGCTTCGTTGCCGTCCAGCATATTCGCCTGATATGCCCCGTCGGACCATTTCCCGACTTCAGTCAGTAAAGCCTGCCTATAATTTTGAGTAACAAAAGTAAGAATCGTCTGAGGAATATCGTTTCCACTATAATCTTCAACGACTGCCCGGTGCAGATAAGCTTCGGCATCAGCCCAAATCGTCACCTCATTCGCCCCGTTCTCCAATTCCACCGCATACCAATCGGGATAATTTTTCCGTTCGAGCACTTCTGTAGCCGCATCCGGCGTCCATAAAGTAGGAGGATAATCAATGCTATTGGCAATAAAATCTTTTATCGCAGCAGGAACCGAGGTATAAGTGACCGCATATTCTGCCTGCAACCAGATCCCGGAGGTATTGAACCAGGCTTCATATTCACGTCCGTTCAAGGTAAAGTCGGCCTCCCGGAAAACTCCTTTAGATTCCCATTCTACACCGGTAGCACCCGGATATTTAGCCTGAAAAGCCAATTCTACCGCTTTCCCCGGCCTATCGTCATCTTTATCCGAAGCATCGTCCCGGCAAGCAACGAACATACCCGAACCCAAAAATCCAAGTAATACAACTATTAATCTCGTTTTCATATTCTTTCGTTTTTTCTATTCCTTACGAAAAAAGAAAGAAAATGTTCGAGCTTATAAAATCCGATTCGAATACATGTCTTCGAAGTTAGAAAACTTTCCGTTTATTTTCTGTGCTTCTTCTCCTTCGGGATTCAGTTCGAGTGCTTTTTTCAAATCTTCGACAGAACCGTTTTTATCTCCTTTCATCAGTTTTGCCCGTCCCCGCTCACTGTAAGCACGCGCAAACTCCGGTTTCAATTCTATCGCTTCATCGAATAGTTCGATGGCCTTATCCGGTTGTTCACGGGCAATATAAAGCGTTCCCAGTTGCAGATACGCTTGTTCGTTAAAAGGATTCAGCCCGGTCACCACTTCATAATCCTGCTCTGCAGCCTGATCGTCACCCAAAGCTTCATGCAGACGCCCCCGGATCAAAAAAGCGTTTTCTTCTTCGGGCATCAAACCGATCACCTTTTCGATATCCTGTAATCCATCTTTATAATCCCGAGTAGACAGCATCATCTCTGCCCTCAGCAACAATGCTTCGGCAAAATCCTCCTTTATCGTAATCGCCTGAGACAAAGAGACGATCGTTCCCAATACATCGCCAGCAGCTTTTTTAGCCTTCGCAGCCAGATAATAAGCCGAAGCATTGGTTGCATCCAAAGCAATTACCCGGTTACAATCGGCAATGGCCGCTTCATATTTTTCAGCCATAAAATTCAGGTTGGCCCTCATTAACAAGACAGGAATATTATCAGGCTCGATATCGACCAAACGTCCTGCCGTTTCTATCGCTTCTTCCATCCGATCTTCGCGGTTATAGGCCCCGACCAAATGTTCGAGTACTTCCACATCCTCTTTCAATTTCAATGCTTCATTGAAACAACGGATAGCATAAGTATTCTTACCGATCTTCAATGCTTTGATACCATCGTATTTCAATACATCGAAATTGCGGTTCAATTTAGTCTCTTCGGATTCATCTGTTTCTCCGAAGAATAAAGATTTCAGAAAATTAGCCATATCGATTCAGCGTTTAATCACCATTTCATCGACAAAATTAAGCATTTTTATATTTCCTGCCAGCAAAAATAGATTTAATGACAGGGTTCCTTTTGACAAGGTTGTCCGGGCAGCTCCAATTCTAAAGTAGCATGTCCGATGCCGGCCTTCTGTAACCGGCATTTTAGTTCACTTTTTATCTGTTCCATTTCTACCATATCTGCAACGACGATATGCGCAGTCAGAGCAATTTCTGTCGTACTCAACCCCCAGATATGCATGTGATGGAAACTATCCACCCCGGGAGTAGTTGAAATAATCTGCCCGATCCGGTCATAGCTGATTCCCTGAGGCACCCCGTCCAACGACAAACGAAGACTATCGCGCAATAATCCCCAGGTGGAATAGACGATAAAAAGAGCGATCAGTATGCCGGTCAACGGGTCCATCATATACCAGCCGGTATGCTGAATAACAATTCCCGAGACAACTACCCCGACAGAAACCAATGCGTCGGCAGCCATATGCAAATAGGCCCCTTTTACATTCAGATCTTTTTCTTTGTCTTTCACAAACAACCAGGCAGTCAGCGCATTGACCAACACTCCGACTCCGGCTACCCACGCCACGGCATCTCCATCTACCGGACGAGGATGGAATAATTTATCTATACTCTCCCCCAAAATAAATCCGACAGCGACCAACAAAATAACTGCATTCAGCAGAGAAACCAGAATCGTACTTTTCTTATAACCGTAAGTATATCTCAAAGTCGGACTCACTTTAGCCAGACGAAAAGCCAGCATGGCCAATACCAAACTGAACACATCTCCCAGATTATGCCCGGCATCCGAAATCAATCCCAATGAATTATACCAAAAACCGGCAATAAATTCGGCAACGACAAATCCGGCATTTAAAACAATACCTATGACAAAAGCTTTATTCAGCGAAGTAATCCCAAGGGATCGGTGGTCATGATGGTCGTGTGACATATTTTTCGATTTAAATTTGTTTCTTCAAGCCGACTTTTTCCGATGCAAAAGGCGGGTCATCATAAAAGATTGTTTATAAAATATAAACAAGGGCAGCGAAACTCCGATGACCAAAGCAAACAGTACGAATAAAGCCGTCAAGCCATTCCGGAAAATTTCTACGATCAACTGTTGCAACACCAGCGGGTCGTCATTTTTCATAAAACGAATCAGAGCTAAAATTGTTTTATAAGCATACATACCCGGAATCATAGGCAAGAGAGAAGGAAAAGAGAATACCTCGGCCGGACAATGAATCAATTTGGCGAACCACATGCTTCCCATCCCAATCGTAAAAGCAGCGATCAGGGTAGAAGAAGTAAGATCCAAAGGAGTCTGATGGAGAAGGTAGTAGCGACAAGCATGCCCAACCGCTGCCAATAAAGCTGCTATAAAGACCGCTTTTTTCGGAGGATTCGAAATCACAGCAAAACCGATAGCGGCAATTGCAGCTAAAAAACCGTCGAACAAGACCGACAACCCAAATTCAGTATTCATATTTATCATTTCTAAATTACAACACTTCTTTTCCCAGGATCAGCAAAGTCATCGACAACCCTAAGGCAATACATATAATCAAGATAGCGGCATTGATCGCCCTGGAAAAACCGATCAGGACATGCCCTTCCAGGATATCCAGGATAGAATTGATTAAAGGAACTCCGGGGATTAAAAAAAGTACACTCGTACCTAAAGCGACATCCTGAGTGGTACCCCAATCAGAATACACACCGAGCGCCGCAACCAGAGAAGCCACAAATGAACAAACAATAAATATCAACATATGATTGACCTTACGGACCGTCAATTCCTGCCTGACAAAAAAACCGGTCAAAGTAGCCATCCACACTAATCCCATAGCGATCCAGTCTCCACCGAACAAACGGCAAAAAGCAGCATTGGCAAAAGCCACCAAAATCAACACTACCCAACGCGACATACGGGGTTGCGTCGTAATTACGGCATAACGTTTTTTCAATTCGTCCAAAGGCAAATCATGATCATAGGCTTCCCAACTCAACGAGCTCAAATCGGATATCGTCCTGAAATTCAATGCCAAAGCCGGGATACGCCTTACATAAGTGCGCCGGATAGAATAATCGTCGGCATGTTTTACGGTCATGGTTATATTACGCTGAAAAATAGTCATATCCACCCCATAACCGAACGACTCGGCAATGCGATTTACATTCCTTACTACCCGCGAAGTATGGCTCCCCACACCCATCAAAGTCGTAGCGAAATCAAGTAAAAAATTAGAAAGTTCCTGAATATCGGTATCAGCGTTCGTCATAAGGGAAGAATTAAATTTTGGAATGGCAAAATTAGAAAAACCCCCTTGTTTATGCAACCCGGAATCCGAACAATACATCCGATTGTAGCAAAATCGTAATCTGTTTGAAACAATTTTCGGGTAATCTTGCTGCAAATAAAATTCACATTTACTGTTATGAAAATAAAGTTTTTTTATGGTTTGATCCTCATTCTCACTTCGCTGTCCCTCGGGGCAGAACCGGCCGAATCTTCTCTTCCGCGTCCCAAATTAGTAGTAGGCATCGTAGTCGACCAAATGCGCTGGGATTACCTCTACCGTTATTACGACCGTTATGGAGACCGTGGATTCAAACGCTTGCTGAAAGAAGGGTTTACATGTGAAAACACTCAATTGAATTATTTACCGGCTTTCACAGCCGTCGGGCATACCTGCATTTACACCGGTTCTGTTCCCTCGGTGACCGGTATTGCAGCCAATGATTTCTATATTGAAAAGGAAAAGAAAAAGTTATACTGTACAGCCGATCCGACAGTCGAATGTGTCGGTAGCGACTCACAAGCCGGCCGGATGTCACCCCGGAATTTATGGGTAACGACAATCACCGACGAATTACGTCTGGGTACAAATTTCCATTCTAAAGTTATCGGGATCGCTCTCAAAGACCGGGCCGCTATTCTACCGGCAGGACACACGGCAAATGCCGCTTACTGGTTCGACTACGATTCCGGCAAATGGATTACAAGTAGTTATTACACCGATAAATTACCCCGCTGGGTCGAAGATTTCAATGCCCGGGACCGAGCCTCCCAACTATTGCAACAAGACTGGAATACGTTGTATCCTATCGGGACATATAAACAAAGTACAAAAGACGATACTCCTTATGAAGCCCCATTCATAAAAGGAGAAAAACCTGTTTTTCCTATTCCGACTTCCAAATTATTGAAGACAAATGGATATAGTATGATCCGCCAAACTCCTTACGGAAATACCTTCACTTTGGAAATGGCGAAAACAGCTGTCGAAAAAGAGGAAATGGGCCAGCGTGAAGAAACCGATTTCCTTGCTGTCAGTCTTTCGGCTACAGATTATATCGGTCATCAATTCGGTACGAATGCCATCGAGACCGAAGACACCTATCTCCGGTTAGATCAGGATCTCGGTCTGTTCTTTGAGTTTCTCGACGAGAAAATCGGCCGGGATCATTATACCGTTTTTCTGACAGCCGATCATGCAGCAGCCCATAATGTCGGCTTTTTACAATCCCACCGGATCCCTTCCGACAGCTGGTTATATCAAAAGGTCTTACATCGGTTGGACAGTACCTTGAACAATCGTTTCGCCGTTCAAGGCCTGGTTTATAGCCTGGATAACTATCAGGTCCATCTGGACCGTCAGCTTATTTCCCGGTCCAGGCTAGCGTATGAAACCGTAAAGTCGGCCGTCCTGGATTATCTAAACAATCTGGAAGGCATAGCCTATGCCGTAGATATGGAAAAAGTCGCAATTTCTACACTCCCTACAGGTATCAGAGAAAAAATCATCAACGGATATTGCCGGGAACGCAGCGGAGCAATACAAATCATCGTCAAACCAGGCTGGTATGAAAGCGGGACGCCTACCCCGCAGGGAACTACTCACGGGACATGGCATTCTTATGACACTCATGTTCCCCTGCTTTTCATGGGTTGGGGAATCCGGCAAGGAGCAACCCGGCGCCTTGTCGGGCTGACAGACATAGCCCCGACTATAGCAGCATTATTGCACATACAAGCCCCTAATGGTTGTATAGGCCAACCCATTCCGGAAATATTAAAATAATAAAAAAACTTGGATTAGCATTTCATTTTTTTCGTATCTTTGTTCCATACTGGTTTTCTTGTTATCATCCGGTACAAGAAATAAAAGGGAATCGGGTGAAAATCCCGGACAGTCCCGCTGCTGTAAGCTTCATAACCAGATCCGGACAATACTCCTGCCACTGTCTGCAATATGTACGACGGGAAGGCGTCCGGAGAGAAGCAAGTCAGAAGACCTGCCAGTAACAGCAAACGTCTTTACTCTCGAGGATTTAGAGTGGGACACCTGCACATATATATTTACTGTACTGTTAAAAACACCGGAGATAAAAATGGTGTATGCGGAAGTATTGTATGATGTGGCCACAATACGAAAGATACAGGGTTTTTATTTGAAGGATCCGCCAGTCGCATCCTGCCGGTGTTTTTTTTTATGTCTTTTCGGAGCGGAGCTTTTCTGGCAAAAAAAGTCACAGGCCGGCTTTACCTGTGACTTTCGCAACTATTAATCAATAAAACGTGACAAAATTCTGATGACACAAAGATAGGCCGGCTAAATAGACCCGGAAATCCCCGATTCTAGGTATTCCGCCTGTTTTGGTATCCCTATATTAAGGTAAATCGTTATTTTGGGGCTTTCTGAAGGAGAATTCACACCCACAATATTGCTGATTATAAAAACCATTTTCGGCCAAAAGTATCTTACGGCGTTCGCTTAAACCACCTTTACGCCAGTTCTTTTCCCAAAATTCCAGACCTTCAAAGCGAGCCGCAGCCCATTTCCCGGCTTCGGTGATTTGTTGAAGGCTCTTCCATCGCGAAGAGGCCAGTGTAGTAGTAAACAAACGAAAGCCTCTTTCATCAGCCAATTTTGCCGTGGCCAGCAACCGTATTTTGAAACACTGCAGACATCGCTTTCCCCGTTCGGGTTCATCCTCCAAGCCCGCCACGTCACTCAACCAGGCTGTATGATCATAATCCCCGTCGATAATCTCCAAACCTAATTTTTGTGCATAACGACTGCATTCGGATTTCCGGATTTCGTATTCTTCCTGTGGAAAGATATTGGGGTTGAAATAATACAAAGTCGGACGGATATCCTGAGCTAGCATCCATTCGACGATAGCAGCCGAACAAGGGGCACAACAACTATGCAACAATACATTTTCCATTTTGATCTATCTTTGTCGTCTTTTGTTTTTATATAAGCCATGTCTGATCACTGTACGTCCGGGATGTATCAGATAGGTCAAATCGAGTAAAGGAACATAAGTCCATCCGGATTTTTCATTTATCCTGATATAGGGAATTTTACAAACAGCTGAGAGCCCGAAGTGCCTTGACACATAATAAGTAAGACGCAAATTTCCTTCTACAGCATATGCTTTTGTGAAATCAACACTATAAAAAAGGCCGTTTAAACTATAATGAAACCGGTGTCCCCAATAAGAATCAAACTGCAATCCTCCATAATAAAGCACTTTACCGTCGAGCAACTGAGTATGATACAAGGTGTGGGCATAATCGAACGGCATTACTTCGTTATTCCCGAACCCGACATAACCCTCTATGCCCGCATGCAGGGTCAGTATTTTTTCGGCCGAAGGATCGGGACATCCCCATACTTGCGGATTCAATAACCAGGAAAACAATATTTCATGCCGCATAGCCATCCCCTGGGCCACCTGTACCGAATCCGGAACCAGTTCTTTAAAACCGGTCGACTGCAATATTTTCAAACCGGGATAAGAATAATACAACGTATGTGCTGTAGCCCAGGCAAAACGCCTGTTCCCCCACCAACGGTGTTTCAACCCGATATTAGGTAAAAAAGGTTCCTCAGCTATCCGAAAAAGGATTTCCGTACGTTTTGAGAAACCGATCCGTGTGGGATTAAAAAGACTGATTTCTGCTGCATCCGAAGCGACAATACCTGCTGTCCCGGTATGCCAGGCAGAGATTTCCGGAAAACCTTTACTCTTTGAAGGTAATCGGCGGGGATCCCACCGCAACTCGGTATCTTTCTGCCGGAGAGATTTTTCTTTCTTTTCTATCTGTTTTTCTGTTCTCTTCTGTTCTTTACTTTTTGCAGGAAGCACCCATTGTGCATAAACACCTGAAGAGATTGTCCCCCATAATAATAGACAAAACAGAATTTTCATTTTACGGAATAATAATTCAGGATCAAAGGCAAAGCCGGCTGAGGCACATAAGGTGAAATATCCTGCCCTTCTCCGAGCATCTCCCGGATTTCCGTCGAAGAAACATCGGCAAGAGGTGCGTCTATCAGAAATAGATTTTCCCACATCGAAGCGGATACCCCCTCTCCTTTACGAGGATAAACCAATATACGGTAATTTTCCACAATTTCTTTAGCATTCCGCCATTTATGAAAATCTCTCAGGTTATCCTCTCCGATGATCAAAGCAAACTCTTCCTCCGGCCATTTTTTTTTCAACAGCTGCAAAGTGGCATAAGTGTAGGAAGGCTTAGGCAAACCGAACTCGACATCACATGCCTGCATCCTTTCATCCCCACGGATCGCAGCTTTCACAATTTCCAATCTTTTTTGCTCATCCAATAAAGAACGACCGCTTTTCAATGGATTATGAGGCGAAACGACAAACCAAATCCGCTGACAATATCCTTTGTACAACAAATACTGTGCGATCTTCAGATGACCATTGTGAATCGGGTTAAAAGACCCGAAGAATAAGCCTGTCATTCCTTTCACTTTAATCTAACTTCAACACAGCCAGGAAAGCTTTTTGAGGAACTTCGACATTTCCGATCTGTTTCATCCGCTTCTTTCCTTTTTTCTGCTTTTCCAGCAATTTTCTTTTCCGGGAAATATCCCCCCCATAACATTTGGCCGTCACGTCTTTACGCACTGCTTTGATTGTCTCCCGGGCGATGACTTTAGCTCCGATCGCTGCCTGTACGGCGATATCGAACTGTTGACGCGGTATCAGTTCTTTGAGCTTCTCACAAATGCGACGCCCGAAACCATAGGCATTATCGAAATGAATCAATGCCGACAGTGCATCGACGGACTCTCCGTTTAATAAAATATCCAGTTTCACCAGATTTGCCCGCCGATATCCGATCTGATAATAATCGAACGAAGCATATCCTTTCGTTATACTTTTCAATTTATCGTAAAAATCGAACACAATCTCTCCTAAGGGCATTTCATAGGTGATCTCTATCCGGTTACCGGTATGATATTGCTGGTTGATCAAAATCCCCCGTTTCCCAAGACACAAGGTCATAATCGGACCGATATAATCGGCCGGAGTAATAATCTGGGCACGGATAAACGGTTCCTCTATAAAATCCAACGTGCTGGCAGAAGGCATATCCGAAGGATTGTGCATCTCATAGACCTCGCCTTTGGTGGTATGAGCGATATACATCACATTCGGAACCGTGGTAATCACATTCATATCGAATTCCCGGTCCAGACGTTCCTGAACGATCTCCATATGGAGCATTCCCAAAAATCCGCAACGGAAACCGAATCCCAAGGCTGCCGAAGATTCAGGTTCGAAAGTCAGCGATGCATCGTTCAATTGCAATTTCTCTATCGAAGCCCTCAAATCTTCGTAATCTTCCGAATCAATAGGATAAATCCCGGCAAATACCATGGGTTTCACTTCTTCGAAACCATCGATGGCAACATCACAAGGTTCGTCGACATGAGTGATCGTATCTCCGACTTTTACCTCGGAGGAAGTTTTGATACCTGAAATAATATATCCCACATCACCGGTCTCGAGCACTTGCCGTGGCTCGGGTTTTAAACGGAGTACACCGATCTCGTCGGCTGTATATTCTTTCCCGGTGTTAACGAATTTCACCACATCTCCGGTGCGCAAACTCCCGTTTACAATACGGCAATAAGTAATGATTCCCCGGAAAGAATTGAATTCGGAGTCGAAGATCAAAGCCTGTAAGGGCTGATTCGGAAAACCTTCGGGATGCGGTACCCGCTCGACAATCGCCTGCAAAATTTGCTCTACCCCCAACCCGGTCTTTCCACTGGCCTCGATAATATCCTCGCGTTTACATCCGATCAATTCCACAATCTGATCTTTCACCTCTTCCGGCATAGCATTCGGCATGTCCATCTTATTCAGTACAGGAATAATTTCGAGGTTGTTCTCTACGGCCAGGTAAAGATTGGAAATCGTCTGAGCCTGTATTCCCTGAGTAGCATCGACGATCAGTAAAGCTCCTTCACATGCTGCAATAGAACGCGATACTTCATACGAAAAATCGACATGTCCCGGAGTATCGATCAGATTCAAAACGTACTTCTTCCCTTCAAAATGATAATCCATCTGAATGGCATGGCTCTTGATCGTGATCCCACGCTCCCTTTCGAGGTCCATATCATCGAGTACCTGCGCCTGTAAATCTTTACCGGTTACCGTCCCGGTATATTCCAACAAACGATCGGCCAATGTACTCTTCCCGTGATCAATATGCGCTATAATACAGAAATTGCGGATGTTTTCCATGAATCAATTCTTGATTTATGATTTTGCTATCTTTTCTCTTTTATTATTTTAGGGTGTAAAGATACGAAGAAAAATGAAATAATCTGCAATAAGAATATTTACAAACAAATCGTTATTTTTGCAGAAGAATCAAAAATCAATATTATGGTAAAATCAATGACCGGTTTCGGAAAAATCACCATCGAAAACGGAAATAGGAAAGTCGTGATCGAAATTAAAAGTCTGAATTCAAAAACCCTGGACTTGAATCTGAAGATGCCTAATCTTTACAAAGAAAAAGAAATGGAAATCCGGAATATAGTAAAAGAACAATTAGACCGGGGGAAAGTAGAAATGTGTATCTACTTTGACAATACAGAAAGCGATAAGGATGTGACCATTAATAAGCCTGTAGTAACTCAATACTTCAATCAATTACTAGACATCGCCAACGAATTGGGCATCGAAGCCGACAAAAACAAGATTCTCCAAACCGTCATGCGTTTCCCCGATACCTTGCAAATCAAATCGGAAGAGTTGGAAGATACCGAATGGGAGGCTTTGGAAGCTGGAATAAAAAAAGCTTTGGAAGAAATCAACAAATTCAGAATCCAGGAAGGAAAAGCTTTAATCAAAGATATATGTCACCGCATCGAACTTATTCAGGAACTGTCTGCTCAGGTACCTCAATTTGAAGTAAAACGTGTAGAAGTCATCCGTCAGAAATTACAGGAAAAAATCAATGAATGGACGGATATTCAAAATATCGATGAAAACCGGCTGGAACAGGAAATTATCTACTACCTGGAAAAATTGGATATCACAGAAGAGAAAGTCAGGTTGGCCAATCACTGTAAATACTTTTTGGAAACGATCGAACATGAAGATGCTCCGGGCCGGAAAATCGGTTTTATCGCTCAGGAAATCGGTCGGGAGATCAACACCATGGGCTCTAAAGCCAACGACCACGACATCCAGAAACTCGTCGTAAAAATGAAAGACGAACTGGAAAAGATAAAAGAGCAAAGTTTGAATGTCCTATAAGTTTTTAAAGTCCGTAAAGTTTATAAGATTTTTAAAGTTCATGGACCCTGCAGGCGCTTGGTGTTAAACATAATAAGGATAAATCATGAAGATTGAACGTTTTGAAGATAGTCTGGCGTGGCAAAAGGCAAAAGAGTTGTGTATAGAAATCTATTTGCTATTCGATAAAAGCCATGATTTCGGTTTTAAAGACCAAATCGAAAGAGCAACTGCTTTGATTATGAATAACATCACCGAAGGCTATGAACGAAAATCAAACGTCGAACTCAGATACCGAAACAATACCTAAAATGTTATCGAACTTTATAAAAAAACTTTGATCCCACTTTATAAACTTTACAAACTTTATAAACCTTATAAACTATCATCGTATGGGAAAAGTAATTATTTTTTCAGCACCGAGTGGAGCGGGTAAGAGTACAATTGTAAATTACTTATTGGAAAAGGGGTTAGGGTTGGAATTTTCTATTTCAGCAACCTGCCGGGCTCCCCGGGGAAAAGAAATACATGGTAAAGAGTATTATTTCTTTACAGCAGATGAATTCAGGAAACGAATTGAAAATAAAGAATTTTTGGAATGGGAAGAGGTGTATCCGGGATGCTACTACGGTACGCTTCTCAGTGAAATCGACCGGATCTGGGCGAAAGGTCATACTGTATTGTTCGATGTCGATGTCGTAGGCGGCCTAAATATCAAAAAGAAATTCGGAGACAATGCGTTATCGATCTTTATTCAGCCCCCATCTGTAGAAGTACTACGCCAACGCTTGACCGGCCGGGGAACCGATGCTCCTGAAAAAATCGAACAACGCCTGGCAAAAGCAGAATACGAAATGACTTTCGCAGACAAATTCGATACGATCATCGTCAACGATAAGCTGGAAGAGGCCTTCCGGGAAGCAGAAAAAAAAGTGAGGGATTTTTTAAAATAATGCTACAATGAACTATTTTACGTCAAAAACTGCGGAACAATTAACTCTGGTATCTATTTCCCATGCCCGCGAAGGGAAAGCCGGAGAATTAAAAAAAGCCTGTCTCGACCTCATCGAAAAGACCCGTCAGGAAGAAGGAGCTATCAGTTACCATTTGTATGAAGATCGGGAAGACCCCTGTCAATTCATTTTTCATGAAATATGGGCAAACGAAGCACTTTGGAAAAAACATACCCAAAGTGAACATCTGCAAGCTTTTCGGGCCCGCAGAGACGAACTGACAGACCGAAAACCGGTTTTACAACGCTGGGAACGTTCGGAAGCTCCGAATCCCGTGATAGTCCCGGATTCGTTGGTATTGTTCGCCTATAACCGGAACAAAGGAAATACTGAAAAAGAATGGCAAAAAATTCTCGAAGATCTGATTGCGCCTACATTAGCTGAAAAAGGGGCTTTGCATTATGAATTACATGTCAGTAAAGACGATCCGAAAGATTTCATGTTTCACGAAACCTGGCAGACTGTCGAAGATTGGAACGCTCACATGGCAGCCCCCCATTTGATCAGTTTAGTCGGGATCTTAGACCAGTATACAGAAAACGGCATTACCGTTATCAAAACCAAGCCGATCGATTAATGACTCCGATTATTGGTATCAGCACAAATCTCCATACCGTAGATAAAGGTAAATTTCTGGGGATGGAAAGGATATACGTCAACAAAGACTATATCGATGCAGTCGTTAAGGCAGGGGGCATTCCCCTGCTTCTTCCCCCGGTAGCCGATCGGGCTTCCATTGTCCGGTATGCCGAAGTCTGCGATGGTTTTATTCTCTCGGGCGGAGGAGATATCAACCCCATCTTATACGGAGACTTCCCTCATCCCTGCCTGGAGGAATTTCATACCGGACTCGATCGGGCACAATGGGCGTTGACCGAAGAAATCCTAAGGACAGACAAGCCTCTATTAGCCATTTGCCGGGGAATACAATTATTGAATGTCGTATTGGGCGGTACGCTTTGGCAGGATATCACAGCCATCGGCCATCCGGTTATGCTACACAGCCAATACAGCCCACGGGAGGATATTTTCCACCCGGTAAGTATTGAAAAAGATTCTATTTTAGGCCGACTTTGGGGAGAGCAACTGGAAGTCAACAGTTTTCATCACCAATGCCTGAACCATTTAGGACGTCACCTGAAAATCACAGCGACAGCCCCTGATGGAGTTATCGAAGCTGTCGAAATGCCCGATCACACTTTTGTCGTAGGTATCCAATGGCATCCCGAAATGCTCCTGACCGGTTCGGACAAAATGTTACCCTTATTTCAGCAACTCATCGCTCACTGTCGGAGGGAATAACCGAACTTTCGGGTATCGTCGGCAAAAACGAAACCGACCTGTGGTATCGCCGGAATTTTATCATTCCATCCAACTGGAAAGGGAAACATATCCTTCTACATGCCGGAGCTGTAGACCGCTCCAAAGCCATGAAAAATACCGATCTGGTTCTACTTCCTGAGTCTCAAACTACTGATAACGGCCGAAACAACAGCGATAACGGCTCCAAAAATCAAAGCATATCGCATCCCATGTCCGGGAAACATAGCAAACAGGACTGCCACAAAAGCCGCACCGACAGTCTGTCCCAAGAGCCGGGCCATCCCCAGCATACCACTGGCTCCGCCGCTACGTTCTCTGGGAGCCGATGCAATAATCGTACTATTGTTGGGGGTAATAAAGAGACCGAAACCTATACCTCCTAAAAACATACGCCAGATAATATCGATATGTGAAGGATGTGCAGGCATCATCGCCAACAACAAAAGAGCCGTACCGAATATCATCAATCCGATCCCCCCCAATAAACCGGCATTGTAACGATCCATCAAACGCCCGGTCAGCGGAGCTGTAATCATAGTGGCCAGTGGCCAGGGTGTCAGCAATAACCCCGTCGCAACTTCACTCAGGTGTAATACCCGTTGAAAAAAGAAAGGAATAGACACCAAAGCCAGCATTTGTGCTATAAAAGAAAACACGGAAGTCAGCAAGGATAGGGAAAAGATCTTATTACGCAGCAAATCGACCGGAAGCAAAGGATAAGTCTGCATTTTCTGACGTTTGATAAAAAACCAGCCGATGATCAGCATGATAACAAAACCCGGAATCAGAATATACCAATGAATATCGTGAGCAAATCCATCGATTACACATATCAGCAAACCAAAAGTCAGGGCATTCATTACCGCACTCGTTACATCAAAACGTTGTCCTTCTACTTTTACCGGATTCTGGGGTAAAAACTTCAAACTCAATACAAATGCAACCAGTCCTATGGGCACATTGATGGCAAACAACCAGGGCCAATCGGCAATAGCTAAAATACCGGCAGCAACAGTAGGGCCGGCAGCAGCAGCGACAGCAATGATCAACCCGTTGATTCCCATTCCACGGGCCAAAAAACGGGCCGGAAAAATCACCCTCAGTAAAGCGGTATTGACACTCGTGATCGCTGCCGCACTGAAACCTTGTAAACCACGGGCTATAACCAAAGTAATAAACGAATCGGAAAGAGCACATATCAGCGAAGTCACTGTGAACATACTCAAGCCCAACACATACACCCGCTTATATCCCCAAAGATCACCCAAAGAGGAAAAAGCCAGTAAAGAGATGGTCATTGCTAACTGAAAAGCATTTACTACCCAGATAGAACTGGATGGATTGACATGTAAATCTCCGGCAATCGTAGGCAAAGCAACGTTCGCAATAGCCCCGTCCAACACAGCCATCGTCATCCCCAAAGCAATTACTGCCATGGCCCAATTCCGCCGTGGCAAAGGCAAACCGTCTTGTTGTATTTCACCCATAACAAGTTCATAAAGTACTGGATATAATACGAAAAGTCCTGAGTTTTGTTAGAACTCATCCTTCCTGTTCTACGTAAACCTGAGAAAAAGGCTATGAAAACAATAGACAAAAGCACTGTAAAAGAGTTCAATTTACAACGTTATCTTGGTAAATGGTATGAAATCGCCCGCTACGATCATCGTTTCGAACGGGGTCTGCATTATGTCACAGCAGAATATTCAAAACGCCCGGATGGGAAAATCAAAGTTCTGAATTGTGGTCATCAAGATGCTGTCGACGGTAAAGAAAAATGTAGTATCGGGAAAGCACGGCCTTCCCATAACGGTCAGCCCGGTCAATTGCAGGTCGCTTTCTTCCTGTCGTTTTACAGCGATTACAACATTCTCGAGTTGGACCCGGACTACCAATGGTCGCTGATCGGCAGTTCCACAGACAAATACCTGTGGATTTTAAGCCGTACTCCTCATCTCGACCAAAATACCCTAAACCAAATTCTGGAAAAGGCCCGGCAACGAGGATACGACACTTCCCGTCTGATTTTTCCCCAACAGCCCGAATCATAACTGCCGAACTCTTCTCATTATTCAGGGATCACTTTCGTGATCTCTTCTTTTTGAGTATAATAGAAGATACACCTCACTTCCTGTAAATCGGGATATAAGTTTATGCGCAAATATTCATATTGCGGGAGCTGCTTTAATGAAGCTTTGCGTTGGGCAGCATCCTTTGTAGTGTCAAGAATACGCAAGACGGCAGCTTTATCAGGCAATTTCGACTGTTCGACCAATTGCCGCAATCCGGCCCAATTTTCACCGATATATTCGAGCTCGATCTCTTGGGCCTCCATCTGTTTCCGTTCGACTAAACGCTGTTTCATTTGTTCGGCCCGTTGTTCGGCTAACGAGGCATTGAAAGTCGCCGTACCTATAGGAGACGAACTTCCGGCAATGACTAGTTTTTCCAGGCGCATCGTTGAATCCGATCGAAATGAATCGACCAACTTCATCATTCGTTTCATGCTCGAAGCGTTGCCGTCATATTCCCGGTTGAAGATATATTGTCCTGAAGGAAAGAAAAATTCGAATTCCGATACTTTTTGTACCATCACTCTTTCTTTTGCGTACTTCACCCGAACCGGTCCCGGCCCCATAGGCAACCAGATCACTCCATCGGCCAAGGTTAAAACTTCAATATGTTTCTCCCGGTCACAAGCCTCTAACGTCACATCAGCCCTCAATTTAGCTTGTGCCATC
Organism: Odoribacter sp. N15.MGS-14; assembly: GCF_000980245.1. NCBI lineage: Bacteria > Pseudomonadati > Bacteroidota > Bacteroidia > Bacteroidales > Odoribacteraceae > Odoribacter > Odoribacter sp. N15.MGS-14. The sequence continues at coordinate 5,846 of NZ_LARE01000003.1, read as the reverse complement.
CATAATTCGAAAGGCACTGTTTCCGACAAACGGACCTGCATTCCTTCTCCTTCCGATATAAGCCGAAGAGCTTCGGGATAATCCGGTTGTTTATCCGTCAAGGCAGTTAACCGCTTTTCTTGCCGAAGATTGTTTTTTCCGCTAACGACCAAAGGAGTCAAATCATAGCGATGCCCGGCAGACAGAAAATAAGGTTGATAAACCATACGGGCACAGGAAGGGATAAACCCATGAGGTATATTCAATGTATAAACTATTTTTATCGTATATGGATCTGTATGTTGATCGACAAATAGTTGCAAGCGGGAAGGAGTAATAGTCAAAGCCGGTTTCTTCTCAATCCGTTTCACACCGCTCTCCAGCAACAATATGCATAAGCATCCCAATAATATTCCGATCGTTTTTTTCATTTCTGCCTGCTTTTAAAAAGATACATGAAACTAATACTTAATTTTGTCGGTCCCCAATAGTTGCGATGTCCGGTGTCTATAAATCGTCCGCATCGGTTACGTAAATATTTATCGTACTTCAAGTAAGCATACCCGATTCCAAGTTCTGTTTCCAAGTTCCAGTGTTTACCGATGATCCATTGGTAACCATAAGAAAAACCACCACCAACACCCCATCCGTCATAACGGTATTTTTTTAAACCACCGTTATATTTTCCTCCATGTGCATGTACTCCGATAAAATGCCCCATAAACCGGCGACAAGTCCAATAACGCCATTCCGGCTGAACCGCCCAATGCATAATCTTCTTATTCCCACGGAAATGAAAGGGATTATAATTTGCCGTCATATCTAATGTCATTCGCGGAGCTAAAGCGATTTCTCCACCGATATTCAAAGTCGTAGTCGCCCAATAGGCCAGATTTGTTTTCACGGCATATTTCTGTGCAAAACCGACACTCGATGTAAACAAAAGTAAAATAAATCCTATTCGTTTCATTCGCTCTATAACTTTTACCTATTTCTGACGTTTTTGATATTAACGAATACCGCTATCCTAAAGTTTTACTTATTTTTGTAAAAACAAAAGCTATGAATAAAAAGATCATCCGGAACGCCCGTATTATCACGATGAATGAAAGGTTAGATATTCTCCCTAACGGAAATATCCTGATCGAAAATGGAAAAATCAGTGCCATCACGACTCAATCTTTAGAAGATACCGATGCGGAAATCACAGACGCAGAAGGGATGTTCTTATTACCTGGGCTGATCAATACACATACTCATCTTCCTATGACTATGCTAAGGGGCTTTGCAGATGATCTTCCGCTGCATGAATGGCTTACCGGACACATCTTTCCGGCAGAAGCCCGGTTGGTGACTCCTGAAAATGTCAGAATCGCTACCCGGCTGGCTTTTATCGAAATGATCAAATCGGGTACGACCTGTTTCAACGACATGTATTTTTTCGAAGATATCATAGCCGAGGAGGCTAAAAATGCCGGTATCCGGGGAGTTATGGGAGAATCGATGATCGACTTTGCAACAGCGAGCTTTCAAACGGTAGACGAAGGTCTTGCCCGATGTGAAGCTTTGATCCGAAAATGGCAAGGAGACTCTATCATTCACCCTTCCGTTTGTGTACATGCCCCATATACCTGTTCCCAAGCCACTCTCCAACAATCCAAACAACTGGCAGACCGGTACGGTACTCTTCTTCAGATTCATGTCGCAGAAACCCGGCAAGAAGTCGAAGACATCACAGCCCGAACAGGCATGCCACCTGCCGAGTACCTCCATTCGATCGGGCTTCTCGACCGGAACGTGATTGCAGCCCATTGCGTATGGCTCAATCCGAAAGAGATCGAACTCCTGGCCCGAACCGGGACTTCGATCGGCCATTGTCCCAAAAGCAATCTAAAATTAGCCAGTGGCGTTGCAGATATAGATACTTACCTGAAAGCAGGAATTACTGTCGCTTTAGGAACAGACGGAACGGCGAGCAACAACACCCTCGATTTAGTAGAGGAAATGCGTTTTGCCGCATTGCTCGCTAAAGTCGTCCATTACAACCCGGAGGCTGTAAAAGCCCAGACAGCCCTCCGGATGGCTACCATCAACGGAGCAAAAGCCTTGGGACTCGACACAATAACCGGTTCGATCGAAATAGGAAAAAGAGCGGACCTGATATTGATACATGCAGATGCTTCCAATATGCTTCCTGTTTATGATGAATACTCAGCCATTGTCTATGCCATGAACAGTAAAAATGTACGCTCTTCTATGGTAAATGGGGACTGGATCATGCGCAACCGGATCGTATGCCATGTAGACAAAGAAAATACGTTGGAGGCAATCAAACAACTCTCCGGTCAAATCCGAAAAATGTAAGCGATTTTCAAAAATAATTTGTAAATTATTGTTGATAAAGTATAATTTTGTAGTTTAAAAATCAAAAACCAGAACTATGAAAAATTTAATATTTATCAGCGCATTTACCTTTTTATTCAATTGGACAGCAGCAGCTGCCGGTCACATTAGCCGGGATTCAAGCTGGACATACGGAGGTAACGGAGGATTAAATTTATCTCAGGTTAGCTTAAGCAATTGGGCCTCAGGAGGCGAGAATGCGGTCGGCTTCGATGTATTACTCAATTATAGTGCCGATTATAAAAAGAATAAACATTTGTGGCAAAACCGGATCGAAATGGCTTATGGCTTGAATCAAACGGAAACAAGCGGAACGAAAAAAACGAATGACAAACTTTATTTTTCGTCGACCTATGGCTACGGAATGACCAAAAGCCTTTATTTGAGTGCTCTGTTGAACTTCAACACGCAATTTGCGAAAGGGTATGATTATAAAACAGAACCCCGGACTTATATTTCACGTTTTATGTCTCCGGGATACCTGACTACCGGTCTAGGTTTGACCTGGAATCCAAAGAATTGGATAACAGCTACCTTTTCGGCCATTTCCTGGCGGGGAACTTTTGTCAGTAGTAAAATTCTTTCCGACGAAGGTTCATTCGGTGTTGATCCCGGCGAGCATCTTTTTTCAGAAATGGGTGGTAACTTAAAGGTAGAAGTAAAATACGAATTTCTGAAAAATATGACGATCTATTCACGAGTCGATCTTTTCTCGAATTATCTGGAAGATCCGCAAAACGTGGATGTCCGTTGGGATGTACAATTAAATATGACCGTGAATAAATGGTTTTCGGCCAATATTTCCACAAACCTGATCTATGACAACGATACTAAAATCGTTCAAAAAGATGGAAGTAAAGGGCCACGCTTACAATTTAAAGAAAGTCTGGGTGTAGGATTTCAGGTAACGTTCTGACTATTTTAAATATATTTCACATGTATAGCGCTTATTTCCCACAAAATAAATCTAGATTTGTAGTATAAACTATTTAGGTATGGATAAATTACTTTACGGAGACTTTGAAGAACAATACACCGATTACGAAACGGCGGAAATAGCTATTCTTCCTGTGCCTTACGATGGTACAAGTACTTGGCTGAAAGGAGCAGACAAGGGACCACGTGCCATACTCGAAGCTTCGCCCAACATGGAATTTTACGATATCGAAACCGATTCGGAAGTATATAAACACGGTATCGCCACTTTAGAACCCGTTACGGCCGATTCTTCTCCCCAAGCTATGGCTCAGGAAGTCGAACAGCGCGTGGAAGCTATCTTGAAAGATAAAAAGTTCCCGGTGTTATTGGGTGGGGAACACTCGGTCAGTATCGGTGCTTTCAAGGCTATAGCCAAATACTATGATACATTTTCTATCCTGCAACTGGATGCTCATTCGGATATGCGGGACGAATACGAAGGTTCGCCTTACAATCATGCCTGTGTTATGGCCCGGGGCAAAGAAATTACCCCAAGTGTCGTTCAGGTAGGTATTCGTAGCAGCGCCATCGAAGAAAAGCACAATATCGATCCGGACCGTATTTTTTATGCCCATGAAATTAAAGAATCGGACGATTCTACCTGGATGTACGAGGTGTCTCAAAAACTCCACGATAATGTATATGTCACAATCGACCTGGACGTATTCGACCCCGCTTATATGCCGTCGACAGGTACCCCCGAACCCGACGGACTGACCTACCGGACAGTGTTGACTTTGCTCAAACTAATCAACGAACGCCATAATATCGTCGGTCTCGATGTTGTCGAACTTTGTCCGAACGATATCAATAAAGCCCCGGATTTCCTGGCCTCAAAACTGATTTATCAAATCCTGAGTATACGTTTCAAGCAATAACCCCGATCAATGCTCACCTATCTCATTACCGGAATAACCGTTGTGGTCTCTTTTATTTGTTTCAACAACAGACTATTGTTCGATAAACTTTCGCTCAAACCCTATCGGATTGTACATGCAAAGGAATGGTACCGTATCATTTCGCATGGTTTTGTTCATGCAGACTGGGTACATTTATTCGTGAATATGTTTACTTTCTGGTCATTCGGCAAGTATATCGAAGATACATTCCGTTATCTGGGATTCGGAGAAGGGGCTTTTTTATTACTCTACTTCGGAGGGATGGTTGTAGCTTCTGCCTCCGATGTGATCCGTTACCGTAATGCGGCATGGTACACTTCTATCGGAGCTTCCGGTGCGGTTTCTGCCGTTTTATTCACAGCCATATTCCTGAATCCGTGGGACAAAATTCTGCTTTTTGCCGCAATTCCCATTCCAGGTATTCTGTTCGGCCTTCTTTATTTAGCTTACTGCCAATATATGGCCCGCCAGGGAAGTGACAACATCAATCATAATGCCCATTTTTACGGGGCGATCTACGGTTTTTTATTCCCGGGAATCTTAAATCCGACGCTTTTCCATTTGTTTTTCAAGCAATTGATTTGAATTTTATATTTTATTATTTTTGTGAGAAAATAAAAACAAAGAATGTATCCGTCCGCATCTGAAATTTTAACGGCTTTTACAAAAAATCCGGACGAGGGAGGAAAATTATTATTCGAACGATACTATAAACCGTTAGTATTGTTTGCAGATTCTTTTTTGACGGACATTCATTTTTCGGAAGACATCGTACAGGATGTTTTCTATGATTTCATAAAACATCGTTCCTACCGCCAGATCGCCCCGGAAGCTCTCACCACTTATCTGTTCCGGTGCATACGGAATACCTGCCTGAACCGTCTGCGCAATCGCAAGCTTGTTATGGAAGCCGAATTGTTGAAATTCGAAGCAGCAGAAGAGGAAGCGATGACCATATCGCCCGAACTGATCGCTGCAATCCGGGAAACGATCAAACAATTACCTGACAAAACACGCCAAGTGATCGTTTCTATCCTGATTCAGGGGAAAAAATACAAAGAAACAGCCGAAGAATTAAATGTTTCTGTCAATACAGTGAAAACTCTACTCAACTACGGCGTAAAGCAATTACGGAAACAATTCCCCGATACACTCCTGCTAATATTTTATTGTATCGAAAACGACTCCCTGACACTATAACTTTTCAATTTTTTGAAAAATAATTGAAAAAATCATTCACCCATTTTTAAAGTTGTGTTATTAACTTATAACAAGTAACACTCTTTATGAACATATCTGATCCGAAACAACAAATACAGGACTACCTCGCAGGACAAATGAGTCCGGAGGAAGAAAAGCAGTTCGATTCATGGCTGAAACAAAATCCGGAAAGCCAAAAGCTGTTTAAGCAATCAGCCAAAGACTATCAGGCAATCCGTTGGACAGAACAATGGGACAAACCGGATGAAAAACAAGCCTACGCCCAATTACAGCAACGTCTGCACAAACACCGGCTGTATTCCGGTTTATGGAAATATGCCGCCTTATTCTTTCTCCTGTTGGGTTGCGGTATTTTCTTCTGGCAAC
>NZ_LARE01000144.1:0-1521 GCF_000980245.1 Odoribacter sp. N15.MGS-14 | reverse complement strand
AACTGAAACATCTCATTACCTGCAGGAGAAGAAAACAAATAGTGATTCCCCCAGTAGTGGCGAGCGAACGGGGAAGAGCCCAAACCGCTGCCGTTTCGGCGACAGCGGGGTCATGGGACCGCGATACTCGACGGAAGACGAAGTGCAATTACCTGGAAAGGTAAGCCGTGGAGGGTGACAGCCCCGTGCACGACACCTCTTTCGAAGATAGCGGGATCCCGAGTAGGGCGGGACACGAGAAATCCTGCCTGAATTCGCCAGGACCGCCTGGCAAGGCTAAATACTCCCGAGAGACCGATAGTGAACCAGTACCGCGAGGGAAAGGTGAAAAGTACCCCGAACAGGGGGGTGAAATAGACCCTGAACCCGCGCGCCTACAAGCGGTCGGAGCCGAGTAATTCGGTGACGGCGTGCCTTTTGCATAATGAGCCTACGAGTTAGTCGTCACCAGCGAGGTTAAGGGCTTCAGGCCCGTCAGCCGAAGTGAAAGCGAGCCTTAACAGGGCGTGAAGTTGGTGGCGCTAGACGCGAAACCTTGTGATCTACCCACGAGCAGGTTGAAGTCGCGGTAACACGTGATGGAGGACCGAACCGGTAAACGTTGAAAAGTTTTCGGATGACTCGCGGGTAGGGGTGAAAGGCCAATCAAACTGGGAAATAGCTCGTACTCTCCGAAATGCATTTCGGTGCAGCCTGTGATGTTCTGTTCCAGAGGTAGAGCTACTGGTTGGACGCGAGGGCTTCACCGCCTATCAAATCCGGATAAACTCCGAATGCTGGAACACGAAATCATGGAGTGAGCCCGCGGGTGCTAAGGTCCGCGGACGAGAGGGAAAGAACCCGGACCACCGGCTAAGGTCCCGGATGGACAGTTAAGTTGATCAAACGAGGTGGGATCGCGGAGACAGCTAGGATGTTGGCTTGGAAGCAGCCATTCATTTAAAGAGTGCGTAACAGCTCACTAGTCGAGCGATCCCGCGTGGATAATACACGGGCATAAAACTGTCAACCGAAGCCGTGGGGTTAGCTTTATTGCTAACCGGTAGGAGAGCATTCCTGCCAGCTTTGAAGGTCACCCGCGAGAGTGACTGGAGCGGCATGAAAAGCAAATGTAGGCATAAGTAACGATAATGGGGGCGAGACCCCCCCACGCCGCAAGACCAAGGCTTCCCCGGCAATGTCAATCAGCCGGGGGTCAGCCGGCCTCTAAGGCTAACCCGAAGGGGGATGCCGACGAGAAACGGGTTAACATTCCCGTGCTTCTCGTCACCGTGACGCGGTGACGGGGTGATGAATGGACCGCGCGCAGACGGAATAGCGCGTTGAAGGCCGTACCCTTTGAGGGTGGTAGTCAAGCACGCCACCGGAGGCGACAGCCGATAGTACCTCGAGGCCTCGGCCGAGGGGATAGCGTCCAGGCAATTAACCCCCTAGAAAACCCGCTAAACTTCAAGTGACGAGGAACCGTACCGTAAACGGACACACGTGGTCGGGTAGAACATACTAAGGCGCTTGAGTGAT
>NZ_LARE01000049.1:0-23861 GCF_000980245.1 Odoribacter sp. N15.MGS-14 | reverse complement strand
AGACAATAAGTTACGTCTTGATTTCTCATCTCGCCCTTTGGACAGCAAATATCTATGGTCTCTTGTTGAGCATAAAGGAGAGGAAAAACAATCGTTCAAGAATTTGAAGATGCAAAATGGATATGAGCAGGCTAGAGATTTTATGCAAAATATGAAGAATGGTTCAGGAGAGGATTTTGCTTCGTATATATTCCACAATTTGTGTTTCTTTATATCCAATCTTCCTGATGGGTATAGTCCAAGAGACCTTAATAAGTATTTTGAGAGAATGAACGCTTCTGGTAAGAATCTGGAACAACATGAAATTCTTAAGGTTAAGTTGCTTAGCAACTTGGACAATGATGTTGATAGATATATGTTGCTTTAGAATAAATTTGCCGATGTTGATACTCTGTTAATTTGCAGAAGAAAAGAGGAGAATATGGAAGAAATCAAGCGACAGGCATTAAAAGCTGATATTGACACTATCTTTTCAAATAATCTCATAAACGGATTGAAAAAAGATGCTTACGATAGTACGATTCCTATAGGAAACCTTGAAATGTCTGCATCGGCACCCCAAAACGAACGTGAGATAAACAAAGACTCACGATGTGCAATATCTTTTCCTTATCTGCTGTTGCAAGTGCTTTATAGAAAAATGGGTAAGAATATTAAATGTAATCTATATTTGGCTGCAGCGTAAAGAGTTGTTTGAAAAAAAATCTCTTGAAATAAAGAATATTGTTGAGAATTATATTTTTAAGCGGAATAGAAGTATCGAACATATAGCTCCACAGAAGCCACAAAGTGGCTCTACGATGAAGTGGATGATACTGAAGAAGATAAAGTCTTACGAGATAGCTTCGGAAATTTAGTAATGATTTCACAAAGTTTGAATTCTTCTTTAAAGAATGAATTTTATGAGGTTAAGACTGCACATGTTAAATCTTACTGCAACGGTTCAAAATCAGGCTCTATTGAAAGCTTGAAACTTTTAATTGTACATCAATGCTATCCTGATAGATGGGATAGAGAAGCCATCACAAGTCATGGTAAACTTATGTATGACTGGCTTCGAAAAAGTATTGAAGAATGATTTATTAATTGTGTAATGCCGTATAATCATCCTCCGGCAGTATTTTTTTAAGTTTCATTCATCCTTTACCTGCTTCTGCGGTGTCTTAATATAAAAGGACATGAAATGGATTTACAAAAGGCATATCGTTTAGCTACAATTATCATTCGGGTAAAACTGGGGAATGTGACGGAAGAGGAACGTTCGGAATTGTTGGATTGGCTCGACGAGAGCGAGGAGAATCGCCGGACATACAAAAGGATTATTCGCGGAGAAGCGATTCGCGAACGGATAGCAGGAGAAGAACGGATCGGAAAAGAGACCGATTATGAGAAAATACGAATTTCGGTCGTCCGGAGTTTGGTGGGACGCAGACGGAGCCGGCGTGTGCGCTTATGGAGGAGTGTGGCTGCTGCGGCTTGTATCTGTGCTGTGGCGGTGACTGTTTTGTGGGAATTGTCCGGTGTGCGGGCGGTACCGGAGGCTATGCCGCTGGCCGGACAACAAACAGAGACTGCTAAGGTAAAACTGATCCTGCACTCCGGTGAACAGATTGCTTTGGAGCAGAAGAAAGAACAGAGAATCGAAGCAGGGGATGCAGTGATTAAAAATGAACACGGACAACTGATATATGAAAGTAAAAATAATCTGGCGACCGAAGAGCTGTTCAATAAAGTGGTAACCGCTATCGGGGGAGAGTATGCCTTGATTTTGAGCGACGGAACCCGGGTATGGTTGAATGCGGACAGCGAGTTGGAATATCCCGTGGAATTTGTAAAAAAAGAACGTATCGTGAAATTGAGCGGGGAGGCTTATTTTGAGGTGGCTCCGAATCCTGAACAGCCTTTTATCGTGGAAGCCGGAGGGATACAGACCCGGGTATTGGGAACTTCATTCAATATACAGGCTTATCGTAATGAGAAATCGGTATATACGACCTTGTTGACTGGAAGTCTCCGGGTGGCGGTTGCAGACGGCGGTGATGCGGTAGTGCTGACTCCGGGACGGGAAGCGATTTGGGAAAAGGGAAGCGGGGCTATTCAGGTGGAAGCTGTCAATGCTGAGGATGCGATTGCCTGGAGATATGGGAATTTTATTTTTGAGGAAGAAGATATCGAAGTGGTTATGCGGATGTTGTCCCGCTGGTATGAAGTGGAATTTGTATTCGACGGAGGAAGGAAAGAAAGGCATACTTTCAGTGGACGGATGAGTAAAGACGAATCCCTGGATACCGTGCTCGAGACCATTGAATTAGCGGGAGGACCGGAGTTCCGCCGGGAAGGAAATATCATACATCTGATTGAAAAATAAACCGGAGTTGTTTTGGCCAGCAACTCCGGAATAAAGACCTTGTCCAGAAACAAGGTATTGTCTAACTATTTTATGTACAAATTTATGAAAAAAAACGAAACTAAAAAATCGTTTGGAAAGCTTTTGTCCTGGCGGCAACTATGGTGTTGCTGTCTGATGCTGATCGGAGGACTACTACTAACAGACCGGCCGGCTTTTTCACAAGCCACAACCCAAGCCAATGTGTCTTTAAAATTAAAACAGGTGACGGTATTGGATGCGCTGCGGGAATTAAACCGGCAATACGACCGACAGCTGATGTTTAAGCGGGAGGAAGTGGAGCAGGTGAAGGAACCGGTCTCTGTCGATGTAAAAAAGGTAACTCTTTTGCAAGCCGTAGAGGCCTGTATCCGGGGAACCGGTTTGGTGGCAACCGACCGCAACGGGATTATTGTCATCGGTCCTGCGCGGCAAACCACACCTCCTGTTTCCCAGGTGATTCAGGGTATAGTGAGGGACGAGCAGGGAAATCCGTTGCCGGGGGCTACGATTAAAATCAAGGGTACCCGGATGGGGACTGCGACCGATTTCGAAGGCCGCTTTCAATTGGCTTTAGCCGGAGATGCACAGGTGCTGGAAGTATCTTTTATCGGTTATCGGACAGTTGAAGTAAACGTACAGGGGAAAGAGGAAATTGAAGTCAGGCTGCAGCCCGATCAGGCTGAAATGGAAGAAGTGGTGGTTACCGGTTATCAGACGATCCGGAAAGAACGAATGACCGGTACGACGGCGACGATTACTGCCAATCAGATTGCAGGCCGGGGATTACAGTCGATCGACGAGATTCTGAATAGTACGATCTCGGGGTTGAATATGATCAGTAGTGGCCGGCCCGGACAGGACGCACAGATCCAGATTCGTGGGGTAAATTCGTTGACGGGGAGTACCGAGCCGATGTGGATTGTCGATGGTATGCCGTTACAGGGAGAGATTCCCAACATCCAAAGCGGTTCTACCGATTTGCAGGCGACTATTTTTACGACCGGGATCGGTAATATTGCACCGGACGATATCAAGTCGATCACCGTATTGAAAGATGCTGCCGCTACAGCGATTTACGGTGCCAGGGCTGCGAACGGGGTGATCGTCGTCGAAACGAAAAGCGGACTTTCCGGGAAAACCCGGTTTAATGCTTCGGTGAATGTGGGGATTACCGAACGACCCCGGAATAACATCGACATGATGAATACTGCGGAGAAAATCCAGTTCGAACGCGAGATCTTTTACGATCAGCAAGGATATATCTATACCCCCGGGCGGGTGACTAAATTATTGCAGCAAGCAGCCTATGGAGAAATTTCTTCTGATGAGGCCGAACGGCGGATCGGCGAATTAGCTAAAATCAATACTGATTGGTTTAAAGAAATCTATCGCACGGCGATCAGTCAGCAATACAATTTCAGCATGTCGGGAGGTAACGAGAAAACACAACATTACGTTTCCTTGAACTACCTGAAAGAGGTCGGTACCGAACCCAATAATAAGTACGATCGGTTGGGGATGAACATTAAATTAACCCATAATCCTTCCGAAAAAATCCGGATTACCGGTGGGTTGGGGGCCACTATGAAAAACGACAGGGTGACGGCCAGTAGCGTAAATTCACTGGAATATGCAATGTATGCCAACCCTTATGAACGATTGAAAAATGAGGATGGTACAAAGGCTTACGATATCAGCTACAATGCGAAGGAAAGTAGTATCCGGGACGGGCTGGATTGGGATACTTTCAATATTCTCGACGATCTGAACCGAAATACCAATACCAACCGTTATCTGGATGCCGAGCTTTCATTGAAGGTGGAATGGGAAATTGTCAAAGGCCTGATGTTTACGACCCATGGGGTTTATAATGCCAATTCCAACCATAACCGGATTATCGAAGGAGCGGATACCTATACCAATTTTATCAATAACTGGTATTCCTACAAGGGAGAAATTCCGCATGATATGGTGAAGGGTTCTTTGCGGGAGGCTACAGGGTATACCAATGCCTATACATTTCGGAATACACTCCAATATACGGGGGAATATGCCGGAAAACATTATATCTCTTTGTTTGCCGGGCAGGAAATACAGGAGCGGACCGCTTATAATTCTTTCAATTATTCTCCGGTATTCGACGAAGAACACCGGATCGTCGGATTCCCTGAAATGGACGATATCGACGGATCGGAAATCAATTATAGCGCCTTGGGAGGGACAGGAAAGTCAGTCAGCAAAATGTCTTCCTTTTTTGCCAATGCCTCATATTCCTACTTGGATAAATACATTTTGACCGGAGCATTGCGCTATGACGGTTCGGATATTATCGGGAACGACAACCAGTTTACTCCGCTATGGAATGTCGGTTTACGCTGGAATCTGCATCGGGAGGAATTTATGAAGCGGTGGATGTGGGTAGACCAGTTCGCTGTCCGGGGTGGTTTCGGATATACCGGGAGTATCGATAAGAATGCACTGCCTTTTGTGGTGATGACCCTTGGACAAAGTGTGATTTATGACGGGCAAACTGTACCGACTTCTTTCAGTTACCCCAACCCGAATGTAAAATGGCAGACCAAACAGGATATGAATGTCGGCCTGGACCTCTCTTTGTTCGACTATCGGTTGGAATTGGGGGTGAATTATTACAATAACATCACCCGGGATGTGCTCGACCGGAAAGCTTTACCCTATTCTTCCGGACGGAGTGAGGTGACGGAGAATGTAGCCGATATTTATAATAGCGGATGGGAAATCGATTTGGGAGTAACCCTGTTGAAAAATAAATCTTTTCAATGGTATGCCAAAGCGAACATCGCGATCAACGATAATAAAGTGAAAAATACGTATTATAAGGATACGAAGGATCTGCCGAAAGCAACCTTGAGTAATGCCCATCAATTTGTAGAGAATCAGCCGGTGAACGGTTGGTATGGGTATAAATTTGCAGGAATCAATCCTATCAACGGAGCGGTGATGACTTATACCGGCAATGGGGAGGCAACCTTGGATATGTCGGTTAGCGGAGCTACATGGCCTACCCCTTCGGTGTTTTATTTAGGAAATCTTACTCCTCCGGTTGTGGGCGGATTTTCAACTTCTGCCAATTGGAAACAATTGATTTTTTCTGCTAATTTTGAGTTTAAGACCGGACATAAAATCAAATCGTTCAATACCTTCCGAAGCCTGGATGCCCGTAATCGTCATACCTCCGAAGCGAATCGCTGGCGTGAACCGGGAGATATCACCAATGTACCTGCTATGTCGGAAGCTTTTACCACCTATTCTTCCTATATGTACGATATCTTATTGGAGAAAGGAAACTATCTCCGCTGTAGCTATATGACACTGGGATATAACCTGAAACCCGAATGGCTGCATAAAATAGGTTTCAGCACTGCCCGGCTCAGTTTTACAGCGAAAGACCTGTTTACGGTTTCCAGTTATAGCGGAATCGATCCGGCACTGATGGGGTCGTTCGGTTATCCGAATTCCCGGAAATATACGATTACTTTAAATGTTGGATTCTAAAATTGAAAGAGATGAAGAAGTTGTTCTTATATATCACCTTGTTCTTGAGTTTTACTTCGTGTGAAAAATATCTGGAAGTAAAACCATCGAATATTTTAGCATTGAAAACTTATGACGATGTAAAATCTTTGTTGGGTTCACATTTGAAATTATATACAACGACATCTACCGGTGCTCATAAATTAACAGGGACGAATGTTCCCTGGAGAGCGAGCGATTTGTATTTGTTCTTCGGTTTCTATAGTGACGATTTGAATACCGATACCTGGCTGAACGGAAATTGGATGGCTAATAATAAAAGAGCGTTGTATACAAACAGTTTGAACTGGCAAAATACCACAATGCCCGGGACGATCTGGGGAAACTATTTCAGTAATATCGGTTTTTATAATACGATTATCGACGAATTGGCGAATGTCAGTGCTTCACAGGAAGAAAAAGATATCGTCGAACAGGAAGCCCGTTTTCTGAGAGCCTGGTATTTGTTTAAAGTATTGCAATATTTTTCTCCCTATCACAACAATGAATTGGGGATACCCTTTAATACCGATTCGCAAGCAGTAGGAAGTTATAATAAACAGCGGAAAACACAGGTTCAGGTATATCGGTTTTTGATCGATGAGTTGACTACGGTCATTAATTGTAAGACAGAACCCCGGCCGGCTTATAATATTTTTTACGATAAGAACCTGGCCCATGCTTTGCTGGCTGAGATATACCTTTTTAAAGGCGGTTCAGGAGCTGGCGAGAAAGAGGATTATGTTCAGGCTATTACGCACGCACAGGCGGTTATGAAAAATTATCCGTTGCAGGGGATAGATGAATTCATACCTTTTGAAACCTATAAGACAAGTGAGGGGGGAGTATATAAAAATAAAGATCAGGCCTTATTGTCCTTTTTGTGGTATACCGGTGATTCGGGCATGTATGGAACGATGGAGGCTTATGGTTTACTCGAATTTGTCCGGGATGAGCTGTTCGAATTGTTCGATGAAAACGATGTTCGCCGTTCCCTTTACTTTAATCCTGAAAACAAGGCTATCCGTAAATTCAAGGATCTGCCGCATTCCTATGGGGTGTTGCACTTTTTCCCGGTTTCCGAAATGTATCTGATCGAGGCTGAAAGTTATGCCCGTAACGGACAGGAAGGAGAAGCCCGGCAAGCCTTGGAAGAGTTCCAACGCCATCGGGTCAGAAATTATCAGGGATACAAAGGAGCAGATTTGTTACAAGAGATTATGAATGAACGGAGGAGAGAGTTTTGTCTCGAATACGATATGCGGTGGTGTGATCTGATCCGGATTCAGAAGGGATGGTCCAGAAATTCTTACCAAAATCCGGAAGAAGCCGTCTATATGCTGGAAGATAATGATTTCCGTTTCTGTTTCCCTATTCCTTTGCTGGAAGAAATGCAGGAAAATAATCAGATCGAACAAAATCCCGGATGGAATATGTTGTAATCCTAAAATGATGAATAAGATGAAAATAATAGGTTATATTTTGCTGATTGTTTTGCTTTTTTCGTGCGAAAAGAGTGAATATGAAACCTGGTTGTACGAACCTGGAATCGAAGCCGTCGATTCGGTGGCTATTTATCCCAATAGTCCCGTTTTGATCGCGAATGGTAAAGCTCAATTAAGTTTTCTTGTAAAAGCTTATTCGTTTGTGAAAGATAAACGGACGATCGAACAGGTGATCAATGGGGAACATATTGTTAAAGACTCTGTGTTTACGAAGATTTCTGCAATGAAAATGGATCGTTTCGAAGCATCTGAAATACAGATTAAAACCAGGGATGGTAAGTTGATCGAGGGACAGAAATTCTCGGCCACCGAAGGGGCTGGAACGGATGTTGAATTTGTATGTACTATTCATGGGATAGAAAGTGAACCTTGTAAAGTGCATTTGATTGCCGATCCGGTAATGGATTTTCCGACTGTTACTGTTCCGGTTGTTTTCCATCTATTGGTTACAGATAAAAATATCAATAGGTATGAGGGCATAACGACCGGGTTGTTACAAGGATTTATCGATCGGGCCAACAAGGTGTTTTCGGGAACTTATGCCGACGATCCGGTTGCCGTCGACAGTAAAATTCGTTTTGAATTGGCTACGGTGGATGTACAAGGGAATAAACTCGCTACCCCGGGAATAAACAGAGTGGAAATGGGAACTCCTGCTTATGGCGAAGTTGCCGATTATATCAATAAGAATTTACTATGGGACCCGAACCGGATATTGAATATCTGGGTAAACGATGAAATTTATGGAACCAATGCTTATGCTCCGGCTTATATTTTGGATAACGGAACCGTTGTACCCGGTTTGGAAATGAATTCGGTTACTACAGCTGATGAAGTAAGTTTTACTTCGTATAGTGAAGTAGGCATTACTCTTGCTGTGAGTTCGATATTCTCGATCAATAAAGGAGGCTATGAATATTATCTGGGTACACATTTCGGATTAATGCCTACAGTGTTCAGCACTTATTCAGGTATTCCCTTTGTTGATGGTGATGTAGATTTTTGTTCGGATACTTATACTTATGAATTAGGGCCTATTGCTTTGGAAAAGAATACTTATTCGGATGATGAACAGGCTCCGGTGATTTATTATAATTCCTATAATATCATGGATGGAAGCTCGGCATCGACTTCCCTGACCTATGAGCAGGTTTTGCGTATGAGGAAAGTGATTGCTAATTGTCCGGGACGGATGTTTAATTAATATAATAACCATGTGCTGATGTGCTCCCGGGAGTTACTCCATAATGAGCACATTAGCACATAAATTTTATCCCATAATCCAACGAGCCTTTCTACCCAATAACCGGTACATCAGGGCTGTGAATCCCCACGCACACAGGAAAATAAGAATTGCCATTACCGGCACCTGTAGCGGAATCGGCAGATTGAAATTACCGATCAGTAAAAAGGCCGGGCCGACCAGAAAATAATGTACCATGTAAATGCCGAAACCACATTTCGTGATATTGGCGAGCGAACGGATGAGGGCGGGCGTAGAGACGACTACTTTTTGCAAAGCCAGAAAAACCGCCAGAGTCATACATAACACGTTAGGGCTGCAAAAAGTGAAAAATAATTCCATATCCGATTCGGTAGCTGCCGGATTATGGGCTGCTGCACTAAAACCGGTAAAAGTGACGGAATAGCCGGCTGCAAATAAGAGAGCGGATAGAAGCAGTGTTTTTCCGACGGACCAGGAATTTCCTTGTTTGACATAATGCCCGAGCAGGAGATAACCGTTGAAACCTGCAAAATAATATAGTGTCCCGAATTCGTTCCAGGTGGCGGTGCCATAGAGATAATGCGAAATATATTCGCCCATATACGGGAGAAATAAGCTGATTACCCAAATCCACAAGTAAGTTTGTTTCATTTTACGATCGGCCTTATCGATCCAGGCAGAGAAAAAGGGCATATACAAATAAAGTCCGATCAAAAGGTAAATGTACCACATATGATTCTCTTTAAAGGAGAAATTGAAAGGAATCATGGCGATGTCTTTCAGCGAATCGATGAAAGACTGGGATTCACTTCCTTGTACATAACAGAAAAAATCGCCGATAATGGATTTCGGAAGCCCGACTACTCCTGTAAACCACGGGAATAAGTTGTAAAGCACCGACCATATCAAAAAAGGAAATAATACCCGGAAAATTCTTTTCTTGTAGAAAACGCCTAACGGTTGTTGACTAACCGGAAGTAAGAGTAATCCGGTCATCATGGCAAACAGGGGAACCGACGGACGAAATAATGAGCCGTATACAGAAGCCCAGAATTTATATTCGGGTAGGGTTCCCAGGGTCGGGGAGATGTAAAAGGGATCGATACAATGTACGCCGATCACCATAAGCATTGCTGTAAGCCGGACGACATCCAGCCATACGATGCGTGAAGGAGAGGGTAAATCGTGATTCATGTTATTCATTATTTGTTATTCGTCTGATTATTTAACGTCGCAAAAGAATGAAATATTTGTCTCAACTTCCGTGAAATATTGGCCAATAACTAATAAAAATTGGTCATACCGGAAAAAAATTCTGTATCACTTCAAAGTTAAAAATGTTAAATCTTGTCGAATAAAAAAGGAAATGAGCGATTATGCGTTTACTTTTGTATAAACATAAATCGGTGATGAAGAGGATTTTATTCATGATTATATTAGGGCTGGGAGGACTGATGCCGGTAAACCGGACATTAGCCCAGAGAGCTGTCGACTTGTTTCAGGCTTATAGTTGGGAACAGGCTAGTTTGCAGGCAGCCCGGGAAAATAAGCTGGTTTTGGTCGAAGTGGGACCGATCGACCCGAAAGTGGAGAGAGGAATACAGACGAAACCCGATCTGGTGAATTATTTGCAGCGGAATGTGATCGCAATCCGGCTGAATGCGAACGATACGAAAAACAGTGGATTTCAAACGCGCTTATTGATGTACGAGCCTCCCCTGTTTGCTTTTTTTATGCCTTATGGAGATTTGCTGGAAATGATAAAACCGGGGGAGGTACTTCAAGATCCTTCTGCTTTAAGAGAAACACTCGAAAAGGCGAAGGAACGGGCTGCAGTGAAAAAAAGAAATAGCCGCTCTGTTCGTTTCGAGGATTTGCCGTTCGAAGAAGCTTTGGCAAAAGCGGAGGAAGCGGAGCAGCCGGTATGCATTTATTTTACCGCCGACCGATGTCAGGCTTGTTTGTTATTGGAGAAAAACGTGTTGAACCTGGACAAGGTGGCCGATTATTACAATGACCATTTTGTCAATCTGCGGGTGAATACCTCGCGGACACAAGAGTTGGCCCGGCGATATGGGATAAAACAGTGTCCTGCTTTTCTGTTTTTGAATGCCAAAGGAAAAGTGATTTACCAGGGCGAAGGGGCGGAAACAAAGGAGCAATTGCTGGACAATGCTGCTCTTGCTTTGAAAAAAGCCGGAGGAATTTCGTTTCAGGAATTATCGGATGAGGAGGCTCGGGCTAAAGCGCAACAGGAGAATAAACCGGTGTTTATCGATTATTATATTCCGGGTGGTGCACATAAAGAGATGTTGCGTACCGTATTTGCCGACCCGGAAGTGGCTGCCCTTTTCGAGCAGCAGTTTGTCAATGTAGCCCGCGAATCGGGTCAGGCGGTGTTGGTTTTTACGGATGCGGGGGGAAACGAATTGCACCGGGTGAGAAATATCATGAGTCCCGAAGATTTGCTACAGGAGGCCCGGATGGTGTTGGAAGGAAAAGGATTGGCCGGAATGGAGAAGGAATTCCGCCAGGGAAGTCGCCGGCCCGAATTTCTGAAGAGTTATATGGCGATGTTGGGGCGGGCTGATAGATACAGGGAAGCCGGAGAGATTGCAGCGGTTTATTTCTCGGCTTTACCTTCGGGTTGTCTCCGGGAAGCTGAATATTGGGATATTTTCGACCGCTATTATATGCTTGCCGATACAGACCTTTTTCAATATGTATTGACTCACCGCAAAGAATTGTACGACCTTTACGGAGAAGATAAGGTTCGGAAAAAGATAGCGGCGGTCTGGATTGCCGGGGCTGAAAATTTTGTTCAGGACGGCGTTTTTGATGAGGCCGGTTTCAAAGCTTATACCAAACGACTGAAAAAAGAAAAAGTCGAAGAGTGGCGGCAAATTGTCCGGAATGCCCGGATGCATGCTGCCGAACGCACCGGGGACTGGCGTACATTCGTCGATTTGGCAGAGGAAAAATGGTACGAAGAAAAAATTCCCGATGCCGAATTGTACAGCTGGGGAGTGAAAATCAATGAAAATTGTCCTGACGAAGCTATTCGCTACAAAGCGGCACACTGGTTTGTACAAGCAGCTCAGGAAATGGAACGAAAAGAACGGGTCACCGGAAAAGTAAGCATGAGTTCATATAAAGGCTTTTTCGAAAAACTGGCGGACGACCTGGTGGGAAAAAAGTAATTGCGTTTGTGCTCTAATCGTTGAAGCTGAATTTGACACGATTGACAATGGAACGTCCCAAAGTCAGCTCGTCGGTATATTCCAGATCATTGCCGATAGAGATGCCTTTGGCAATGGTGCTGATGACGAGATCTTCTTTATTCTTCATTTTTTTGAAGATATAATAGCCGGTAGTATCTCCTTCGATGGTGGCACTGAGGGCAAAGATGATTTCCCGGATCGGTTCCTGCTCTACCCTTTCAACTAAAGAAGTAATGTGCAGATCGGCAGGACCGATACCGTCCATTGGAGAGATGATTCCTCCGAGCACATGGTATAAACCGTTGTATTGTGAGGTGGCCTCGATCGATAAGATGTCTTTGATGTTTTCTACGACGCAGAGCGTCGTGTTATCTCGTTTCGGGTCTGAACAGATCTCGCAGATTTCACCGTCGGAAATATTATGACATCGACGGCATTCCTTGATGTTTTTCTTCAGGTCACCGATACTTTTCAAAAAGTCGTCGACTTCCTGCACATCTTTCTTCAGAAGATGTAATACGAATTTCAGAGCTGTTTTACGCCCTACTCCCGGTAGGGAAGCAAACTGATCGACCGCTTTATCTAATAACCTTGAAGAATTCACCCTTTTTTCCTTTCTCCTTTTTTCTTTCTCCCCCTCACTCCTCCCTCAAACGAATATCTTTCACTATCATCTGAATATCGTTTTTCCCCATAAATTCATTTTCCTGGAGCGTATAACAGATATCGAAAAATCCGCCGGAGTTCACTTTATCATAGAGATGCCCCATGCCGAAACCGATGCCGCTCCGGTCGTTACAGGCCCTGGTATCGTCGACAATGACCAGTTTCAGGTGTTCGTTGTTACGTCCCACCCGTTTGGTGCCGATGAAGTTTGTTACTTTCTCGGTCATGAAGACCGGGATGGTATTGTTGGGACCGAACGGGGCGAATTTTTGCAGCATATGATACAGATCGGGAGTGATATCGGTCAGCTTGATTTTAGCGTCGATATTGATCTGAGGGGTCAACATTTCATCGTCGATCGTTTCCCGGACAATACGTTCGAATTTTTGTTTGAACGGTTCTATATTTTCGATTTTCAAGGTCAATCCGGCAGCATATTTATGCCCGCCATAATTCTCCAGAAATTCACTGCATTGCGAGATAGCGTAATACAGATCGAAACCTTCGACCGACCGGGCTGAGCCTGTCGCCAAGCCGTTCGATTCGGTAAGAATGATCGTCGGACGATAGAAAGATTCGGTCAGGCGCGAAGCTACGATCCCGATCACTCCTTTATGCCAGTTGGCATTGAACAATACGGTCGTTTTTTTCGACGGTTCGAGTTCCGATTGGTTGATGTGGCGAATGGCTTCCTCAGTGATATCGTGATCCAGTTTTTTACGTTGGTCGTTGAAAGTATTGATATCCGAAGCGATACCGGCAGCAGAGCATTTCTCGTCGGCTGTTAGTAACTCCACCGATTTCCGGCCTGATTCGACCCGTCCGGCTGCATTGATCCGGGGACCGATTCTGAAAACGATGTCGTTGATCGTAATTTCTTTATCGATCCCGGAAATTTTTATAATCGTTTTTAATCCCAGACTGGGATTGGAGTTCAACTGCTGTAACCCGAAATAGGCCAGAATCCGGTTTTCTCCCGTGATCGGGACGATATCGCTGGCTATGCTGACGCATAACAGGTCCAAAAGCTTGTAAAGCTCCGACATCGGAAGATTGTGCTTCAGACTATGTGCTTGTACCAGTTTGAAACTGACCCCGCATCCGCTCAGCCATTTGTAAGGGTAGGGACAATCCGGGCGTTGGGGATCGAGCACCGCAATGGCTTCCGGCAACGTATCTCCCGGAGTATGGTGGTCACAAATGATGATATCCACCTGTCTGGAATTGGCATATTTGACTTTTTCGACTGCTTTGATTCCACAATCGGTGATCAGCATCAATGAAAAACCGTTTTCTGCAGCATAGTCGATTCCTTTGATCGATACCCCATATCCTTCCGTATAGCGGTCGGGGATGTAGTATTCCAGATTATCGCTGTTACAGTGGTGTTTCAAATACTTGTATAGCAGGGATACTGCCGTCGTCCCATCGACATCGTAATCTCCGTATATCAGTATTTTTTCATCTTGGGCGATCGCCCGGTCTAAACGTTCTACTGCCTTGTCCATATCTTTCATTAAGAAAGGATCGTGCAGCATATTCAGGGATGGATAAAAAAAAGATTGTGCCTGTTCCGAACTAGTAATACCCCGTTGCAGCAGTAAGTTCGCTATAACGGGGTGACAATTTAGTTTTTTTGAAAGTTCCTCTATCTTAGTAGCCTCCGGCGGAGTATTGATGACCCATCTTTTTTTCATTATACTTTTTTCCAATTCTGCTACAAAGTAGCGGAAATTCCTTGTTATTTCAAAGTGTAATCTAGATTAATTTCATATAACAAAATCTGAAAATTGAAAATATAAAATTAAGAAGCTCTGTTACAAAAATTTGCACGATTCGTTTTTTTTATTCAGAATTGCATTCTCCGGATTATGAATGCCATGTATATTTGCTTTGTCTCACCCTGTCCTATTCAGTGCGATAACTCTCACATCGGAGTATCCGGGAGGCAGTCTCAAGAGATGGGACATTTCCAGATGCATCGGCTAAGTTTCCTCCCATTTGTTTGCAGATGTCGAGAAATTTCACTTATATTGCATGTAAGTTGTGCATACGATACTTGTGAATCAGAGAATTATGTGTTATTAATTTGTTGGATATCAAGAATATGTGCAATTTTTTAAACATAGATATTTTAACTTTTTGATTCCGTTAACGAGTAGTGAATGTATTATTTGTGTTTTTTACTTAAGAAATTACAATTTTACAAATTTGCCCAAATAAAGGTTCGATTCTTTTGGCGAAAATACGCCAGAAGAAAAATGGACAAACGATAACCGACAATTGACAGATATTGGAAGCTTCGCTTCCGTTAAAGAATGAAAAATAAAAGAAAAATGAGAGCAAGAATAAAGAAGATAATCATTGATTATCAAATAAATAAAAAACAAACCATAGGTTTAAAGATACATTATCAATTGTCAAATGACAATTGTCAATTAACAAAGTACCCGCAGAGTCCAGGGAATTTATGAACTTTATAAACTTTCGACTGATTTAATCGAACGTTTTTTGTGTAATCTAACAAATACATTTTATGAAAGGTAAACAAATTTTTTATTGGCTGAGTTTATTATTATGTCTGGCGGTGGCAGGATGTAGTAGTGACGGAGAAGACGAGGTTACGCCTAAAGATGAACCGGGAGAGGAAGGAGGAGGGGAACAGACCGGCCGGGAAGTATGGAGTTTCGATGTAAAAGTAATGCTCGACCGGGCGACTTTTAAATCTTACGGTTCTTCCGCAAACGTTGTAAACAATAAATTGAAACAGCGTTTTAAAGAAGTAAGAGAGCTTTACCATGGGAAAAAAGGAATCACCTATTTCGATGCCGATATAGAATTTGTCCCTTTCTTCGACGAAACTTGTGTATACGATTGTTCTTCTCAGGAAGTCCTGGATCATGCTGTGACCTATCGGGGCGATTATCCTTATCTTGTGATGTTCGACGGTAAAGTCGGTGATTTTTCCGATGAACGGGTACATAGCGATTGGACCGGCTGGGGGATCGAGGTCGTTTGCATTTCCGATAACAATAAAGGAGCACCTGACGGCGGGGCCACTACCTACGATATTTTATCCCCTTACAAAACTTCCGAATGCCTGGCCCATGAATTAGGGCATGCCCGCGGAGTTCCCGATATCTATGCGATGGAAGTGAAAACGAACCCGATCAGCGGGACCTTGTTCAGCCCGGTGACCTGTATGATGAATATTTGCTGGGGGGGAGATTCCTGGAGCGAATATGCACAATTACTGATCAACCGGAATAAAAATCTGGTGCGGGGACAAGAAGGATTCATTCCGTTGGAAGAACCCAAATATCCGAAGAACTTAGTGTTGAATATTACCCGGGACGGACAACCGGTGAAATATGCGGCAGTCAATATCTACCGGGAGGAAATGTATAAAAACACTGTCGATGTTACTGCTTTTATGAAAAAAACACTGGGGACCGACGGCTTGTTGAGCTTATCACCGGTTACTCTGTTCAATGGTGCGGGAGGAGGGATCGGATATGGCGTCCTCTTGATCGAAGTCGTTGACGGAGAGAGCAAAACCTACCGTTATATTCCGGTTTATGAGGTTCAGATCGCTTATTTGAAAGGAGATACGGACCAATATACGATAGAAATAAAATGTGATTGAAGAGTAAGGGGTAAGTAACCTCTCTTATACATACAATTACTTATTACAAACCATTAAATGATGTCTTATGAAGAAAATGCTAAAAGTAAACATGTTGCGTTTGCTATTGGGGATGTCGACTCTGGTATTTTTTGGTATATCAGGTAGTTTTACAGCCTATGCCGGCGATACGCCGGCAGCGCCACAGCAACATAAACGGGTAGTGAAAGGAAGGGTTACCGATAAAAAGACCGGAGAACCCATTGTCGGAGCTACGGTATGGTTTAAGGAATCGACCAGCGGAACAGCAACGGATGCTGCCGGAAATTATTCGCTCAACCGCCCTCAGGGAAATGCAATCCTTTCGGTGTCTTTTATCGGATATAAAAGCCAGGAAGTGGTATTAGGAAAAGAAGATGTGATTAATTTCCAGTTGGAAGAAACCAGTGAAATGATCGAGGAAGCCGTTGTCGTCGGTTATGGATCTCAACGTAAAGAGAGTGTAATCGGAGCGATCACGACTGTCGGAGTGGCTGAACTGAAACAACCGACGGGACAGATCAGTAATAGTCTGGCGGGGCGTCTGGCCGGTGTGGTTGCTGTGCAGCGAAGCGGTGAACCCGGGCAAAGTTCCGAGTTCTGGATCCGGGGAATCAGTACTTTCGGTGCCAACAAAGACCCGTTGATCCTGGTCGATGGAGTGGAAAGAAGTCTCGACTTGCTGGACCCCGAAGATATCGAATCTTTTTCTATCCTGAAAGATGCTACGGCAACAGCCGTCTACGGAGTGCGGGGAGCGAACGGGGTGATCATCGTGAATACCCGGCGGGGAAAAGAGGGACGACCTGATATCAACGTGAAAGCACAGGTCGGTATCCTTACACCTACCAAAGTGCCCAAAATGGCGAACTCGGCTACCTGGGCCGAGATGTATAATGTAGCCCGTACTTCTCACGATAAGGCTCCTCTGTATACTCCTGAAGAAATTCAAAAATACAAAGATCACAGTGATCCCTATTTGTATCCCGATATCGATTGGTTGGATGCTTTAATGAAAAATCATACTACTCAACAACGGGTGAATCTGAATGTCACCGGTGGGGGGAGTATTGCCCGTTATTATATTTCAGGCGCTTTCTTTAACGAAAACGGTTTGTTTATCAGTGATCCCGAACATGAATGGGATTCCAGGATCAATTACAAACGCTATAATTTCACTTCTAATGTGGATGTAAACCTTCATCCCACTACGATTCTGAAACTGAATATCGGTGGAAGTATGGAGACCAAACATCAGCCATACAACAGTATTAGCTCGATATTTAACGATGCGATGAATACTTCTCCGAACGTGATGCCTTTATTTTATCCCGATCGGGATGAGGATGGGGCTGTTCGTTATGCCGAATACGGGGAGTCAGTTCCGAATCCTTATAATACTTTGACTCAGGCAGGGTATAACGATAACTGGTGGACTAAGATAAACGCCATGATAGCTCTGGAACAGGATTTTTCGAAATTGGTGACCGAAGGGTTGAAGGCTGAAATTAAATTTTCATTCGATGCCAATTCCTGGAATCAGATTTTGCGGGGAGGTTCGCCTCATACCTGGTACGCCCGGATGAGAGATGATGATAATAATTTGGTATACGAGGAAAAGTCGTTAGGTTCAAATACGTTAAGCTATACTTCTTATGCGAATGGAGAACGCGCTTTATATTTGGAAGGACGTATCAACTACGACCGGCTGTTCGGGAAACATCGGGTTGGAGCACTCTTTTTATACAACCAGCGGAATTATCAGGTAGCTGCCGGTTCTTCTATCGACGCTTTGCCTTACCGGGATCAGGGGCTTGCCGGACGAGTGACTTATTCTTACGACGACCGGTATTTTATCGAAGGAAATTTCGGGTATAACGGATCGGAGAACTTTGCCAGCGGTAATCGTTTCGGTTTCTTTCCGGCAGGTGCTATCGGCTGGATTGTTTCGAATGAAAAATTCATGGGTGGTGTAACCCATATCATCGATATGTTGAAATTGAAAGCTTCTATCGGTCAGAGTGGTAACGACGAAATCGGAGGAGGACGGCGTTTCGTGTATTTGCCTACGATTGTCGGAGCTTACGGAACGTATTGGGGTACTTCCCATACCTATACCGGAGGTACTGCTGTCGGGGAGTATGCCAATGAGGATGTGTCGTGGGAAGTATCTACCAAAACAAATGTCGGTTTTGAATTGTCTTTATTCAATGCTTTACGTTTACAGGCCGATTATTTTTACGAAAGACGGAAAGGTATTTTTGTTCAACGGCAGTCGTTACCCGATTATGTCGGGGTATCTACCATGCCGTGGTCCAATGTCGGAAAGATGCAGAATCAGGGAATCGATGCAACGCTCGAATTCGACAAAAGTTTCGGTGAGTTTTTCTTGTCGGCCCGGGGAACCTTTACGTATGCCCGCAACAAACAAATCGATAACGATCAACCCGATTATATCGATAAATACCGGAACCGGAACGGACAAAAATATGGCCAGCAATTCGGTCTCATAGCACTCGGATTGTTTAAAGATGAAACGGAGATTGCCAATAGCCCTTCCCAGTTCGGTACTTCCTACCTCAAACCCGGAGACATCAAATATAAAGATATCAATGGAGACGGCGTAATCGACGATGCCGACGAAGTGCCTATCGGTTATTCCGATGTACCGGAAATTGTATACGGTATGGGAGTAAGTATGAATTACAAAGGATTCGATTTATCGTTGTTTTTCCAGGGGGTGGCCCGGACGACTTTTTTCCTGGGAGATGCCTATTTCCCGTTCAATTATCCGAATATCGGACGGACAGGTTTTCTGGATGATTTGAAAGATAAATATTTCGATCCGGCCAAACAGAATTTCGATGCAGAAATCCCTCTCTTGTATGATGAAGGATGGCATGGGAGCAACTATAAAAATTCCACCTGGTGGCAACGCAGCGGAGCTTTCCTGCGTTTGAAAACTGCTGAACTCGGGTATACTTTACCGAAATCGGTGACTCAAAAATTGCGTTTGAAAACAGTGCGTTTCTTCGTTTCCGGTACGAATCTCCTCACTTTTGCCAAGGATGTGAAACTCTGGGATCCGGAAATCAATTCAACGGACGGACGTGGTTATCCTTTGATGCGTACCGCTAATTTCGGCGTGAACATTAACTTCTAACCTAAAACATGAAGATTATGAAATCAAAAATACTTTTTTATATCGCTGTCGGTTTGGCTTTTCTGACCGTTTCGTGTGATTCGTACCTGGATAAAGAGCCCGACGATATGCAAACGATCGAGGGGGTATTCGCTAAACGTAGCACTACCGAGCAATATCTGGCCAATGCTTATGCTTACTTGCCGGAACAGTATGATGCGGTATGTATCGTTCCGCCGATGTATGGCTGGCCTTTTGTACCTGCCAGCGATGAGGCGGAATGGGGTGCTGTTCGGGTGTATGCTTTTATGCAGAACGGTACTTTGTCGGCCTCCAATCCTTCTCTTAACTTCTGGACTCCTCTTTATCGCGGAATCCGGGAAACCAATGTATTCCTCGAACATGTGGGAGAATGTAAAGAATTGGAAGATGGCGAACTGGAAGCCTGGACTGCCGAAGCCAGATATATCAATGTGATGTGTCATTATTGGTTGGCTATGATTTATGGACCTATCGTGTTGGTGAAAAATGAGATTATCGATGTAAATTCCACGATTTATCGGGAAAGAGACTCCTGGGAAGATTGTGTGAAGTGGATTTGTGATGAGTTGGAAGCTGTGGCTTACGAGTTGCCACCGACTCAGGGAGATACTTACAAAGGTAAACCGACCCGTGGTGCTGCCCTGGCCTATCGTTCCCGTTTATTACTTTATACGGCAAGTCCCTTATTTAACGGTAATGCTTATTTTTCATCGGTAAAGAAAAAAGACGGAACGGCTTTATTCCCGACAACCAAAGATCCGGAAAAATGGAGAGTGGCTGCCAATGCTGCCAAGAACTTCATCGATATGTGTGAAGACGGTTCCCTGCCTCATCAGCTGTTGACCGGTTCGGATGAAGAGAATGCAAAAGGGAAAACCTACAAAAGAGTATTTATCGAGGCTTGGAACAGTGAATTGATCGATGCCGAATTTCCCGGAGCAAACAATACGTATTACGTTTATTTACTGGAACAAGGACCTGCTCCGAACGGAGATCGTTTCCTGAATGGGCATGCCACCAATTGTGCCACTCAGTTCCAGGTAGACGCTTATGCCATGGAAAACGGGCGTTATCCGATTACCGGCTATAACAACGACGGTTCGCCGGTGATCGACGAGGAATCCGGTTATACAGAATCCGGCTTTTCCACTTTTACCGTACCTACTTTTGATTTGGACTACAAAGGTTTTACCAGCGAGATGTTCAATATGTATAAAAACCGGGAACCCCGTTTTTATGCCAGTATATTCTATAACGAAGGGGTATGGCCGAATACGGTAACCGATAAACCGGTGTATATCAATAAATACGGAACAGACGGCAGTAATAGTTCGGACTATAATCGTACCGGGTATTTGATTACTAAATTCGTTCATCCGGGATCGACCCTGAATCCCTACAATCTGAATTTTGAACGGAGTTGGTCGAATTTCCGCTATGCCGAGATTTTACTGAATTATGTGGAAGCAAAGATTGAGCTGGGTGAGTTGGACGACGAGGTATTGGGCTATTGGAATGCCGTGCGTAACCGGGGTGGTGTGCCGGATATCGAGACCGTATATCCGGATGTAAAAAGCGACCAGAATCTGGCACGTGACCTGATCCATCGGGAACGTCAGGTGGAATTTGCTTTCGAAAATATCCGCTGGTTCGATGCTAATCGCTGGAAGATTGCAACGGAGACCAATCATGGGAAAACCTACGGTATGAATGTAAACATATCTTCTAAGAATGCTTTGCGTTCCGAATATTATCAGCGTACGGCTTTCGAAACCCGTGTTTTCCTCGAAAGACAGTATTTACAGCCGATTCCACAGACTGCTATTATGAAGAATCCGGATCTGAAACAGAATCCCGGTTGGTAATGTTTAACCTCTAAACGAAAAAAGATGAAAATCAAATATTTAATTCTTTGTTTTGTCGCTTCTTTATTGGCTTCGTGCGGAGAAATCGACGAGTCGAATCTGAAGCTCTATCCTTCCAAACTTTATCTGGGAGTGAGTGGTTACAACCTGCAAGAAATATACGATCTGGGCGAAGAATCTTTGGTATGGGATGTATATGTGGATAAGAGCGGTTATTACGATAATGCCGCCGAAGTAGAATTGTCGTACGATCCGACAGTACTGACCGATTATCAGGAGCTGACTCAGGAGGGACTGGATTTCGAAGTATTACCTGAGCATGTCGGTACTTTGGGGCAAAAACGCCTGAGTCTGGCTGCCGACGCCACCTTGGGAGGTACACAACTGACTTTCGATATGACTACTCTTCGAACACTGATTCCGAAAGATGAAGAAGTGAAGTACGTTTATCCGGTACGGATCAAGAGCCTGACCGAGGGGGTAGAGGTCAATACCGATAAAGATTATCTGTTGCTGGCGATCCGGCTGAATACACCTCAGGCAAATTTACGCGGAAAGGGGAGTTTGATAGAAGCGGATTGTGATCCTTGGCGAGGTACGAATATGGATAAGATCATCGTACCTCTGATTATGGATTTGCCTTTTGATAATGAAAGTATGGAACTGACGTTCGATTATGAAGCTGATCCTGCTTTATTAGATTCCTATAACCAATTATATGGAACGAACTATGAATTGCTGCCTGAATGTTATACGACTCCTGAGTTAAAAATCAAAGCCGGTGAAGTTTCGGGAACGGCAGAAATGGAGGTAGATCCTGTGCAACTTGCCGGAGAAACAGGGTATGATTTGGAAGGTAAATCTTATATGTTACCCATTCGGATTACCGGATGTGACAATCCGTCTGTCAAGATTCAAGCAGGTGCTGTTACTTATGTAAAAGTAGCTACAAAAGCCAAGTGGACCGGAACGTGGACGGAAACGATTCTTGAAGGAGAATCCGGAATTAGTACAACAGCTGGTAGTGTGTTGTCCGTGAAATTATATACCCGTCATGCTGTTATTGCAAATGCAGTCGGTGATGAAAATTGCCAGAATATGATGTCTGGTTGGATATTGGATGATGAAGCGATTCTTTGTCCTGGTTGGAGTGGAACTATGTTCGAGCAATGTTCACCTATTATTAAAATTACCGAGGAAGATTATGACAATAGTGGAAAGAAAAAGGTAGATGTTTTGGCCGGTTGGTTTGGCGATATTTGGAACTGGGGGGGTAAACCAGTTTCAGCTAATAATAGCTGGTATGATCCTAATTCTCAGGTACTTCATTTAGAATGGTCGGGTGGCTATAGTTGGGGGGATTATACGATTAAAAGAGAGTTTTCGAATCCGATATTTGATTGAATTTTATCTGATGAGGGTGTGTCAAAATGCGTGTTTCGATAAATTATATAGTTGCAATTTATTGATAATCAATATTGAAAAGCCACTAAAAATACGAAAATTTGCATTTTGACACACTCTCTCAAAAACATTTTTAAAATTTTGAGTCATGAAAAAATGGATATTTATTACAACTTGTACCGTTGTGGTTTTATTGTCGACAGTGAATGTTTATCGTGTTTTAGGAGATTGGAATACACCTTTCCTCAGTATGTTAAAACTGGAACAACTGGCTTATGGTGAAGGGGGAAATACGGGAGGTGAAGGAGGAGGGAATCCATCACAAGGGATTTATAGTAAGGGATATTTGGATGATTATCAGTCATGTAAAGTATCAGAAAAGGTTCCTTGTAGTATTTCTGTTCCTAGTCGTTATTTTGAATGGTGTAAAGTAAATTTTTATTATACTATAAAACATGAAGGAACACAAAATTTATGTAAATATACTGGTGGGCCGACCGCTTGTAATTATTTTTTGTGTAAAAAAAATGGATAATTAGAGTATGGGATTGTCTAACAAGTATTTTCTGTTAATCTAAATGAAATGAAGTATATCCAAACTTTACTCCATATGATAATAGAACAGACTTATTAGATAGTCCCCCAAATTATAGTTGCTATGAAATCTAAATTTTATTTGATTTTTTATAGTATAGTTCTATGTGCTTGTCAACATCCTAAAGAATCTGTACAATTATTTGATACTGGTAAGATTATTCGGATCGATGTTGAAGAAATTGATGAGAAAATGTTTATTGCTTCTGCATTAATCGATTCTTGTGTATATATTCCTTTGGAAACTTCTGATACAACTCTGATAGGGAAAATAAGGAAAATAGATGCCTGGAAAGATCGTTTTTACATTTGGGACCAAGTTGGAGAGGCCGTATATATTTATCATACTTCAGGAAAATTATTGTGTAAAATACATCATTGTGGGCGAGGTAAAGGGGAATATCCGCGTACTACTGGATTTGCTTTAGATAAAACGAATGGACATGTTTACATTGCTTGCGATATGTTACAGTCAATTTTGGAATATGATGATAATGGGAATTACATTAAAAGTATTTCATGTCCTTTCTGTATGTCGGATTTTGTAGTTTTAGGTAAGGATTCTTTGATATGGTATGGAGGACAGTCATAT
>NZ_LARE01000141.1:0-1536 GCF_000980245.1 Odoribacter sp. N15.MGS-14 | reverse complement strand
AAGTTCATCGGAAATGACTGCACCAGCCTGGTGTTGGGAGACAATATTTTCTACGGTGCGGGATTGAACGACATGCTGAAGCAGGCTGTCACCGATGCCGAACAGAACGGCAAAGCGACCGTATTCGGCTACCGCGTGAGTGACCCCGAGCGTTACGGTGTGGCAGAGTTTGACAAGGACGGTAACTGCCTGAGCATTGAAGAGAAGCCGGAACATCCTAAAAGCAACTATGCCGTAGTCGGGCTGTATTTTTATCCGAACAAGGTGGTAAATATAGCCAAGAACATCAAGCCTTCTGCGCGTGGAGAGCTGGAGATTACGACGGTGAACCAGCGTTTCCTGCAGGATCAGGAGTTGAAAGTGCAGTTGCTGGGCCGGGGATTTGCGTGGCTGGATACCGGAACACATGATTCATTGAGTGAGGCGTCGACTTTTGTGGAGGTGATTGAAAAACGGCAGGGGTTGAAACTTGCCTGTCTGGAAGGGATTGCTTTGCGGCAAGGCTGGATTACACCGGAGAAAATGCGGGAACTGGCACAACCTATGATTAAAAATCAATATGGACAATATCTTCTGAAATTGGCGGCAGAGTTTTTCGGAAAGGAGAAATGATAAAAATCGCTTGGGCTTTATCTGAGAATTCGTGTGATATTATCAATATAAATATGGAACTGATTGAAACCTGTATACCGGGTGTTGTTATTGTACAACCCCGTATTTTCGGTGATGAACGCGGCTATTTTTTTGAGTCGTTTTCGCAGCGTGATTTCGAACGGCAGGTATGTAAAACCGTTTTTGTCCAGGATAATGAGTCGAAGTCGTGTTACGGTGTGGTGAGGGGATTGCATTTCCAGCAACCTCCGTATGCCCAATCCAAACTGGTGCGGGTGGTGAAAGGTCGTGTACTGGATGTGGCGGTGGATATCCGTAAGGGATCGCCTACATTCGGGAAGCATGTTTCCGTTGAATTAACGGAGGAGAATAAACGGCAGTTTTTCGTTCCGCGGGGATTTGCCCATGGATTTGCGGTATTGAGTGCGGAGGCCGTGTTTCAGTATAAATGCGATAATTTTTATGCACCGGAAAGTGAGGGGGCTTTAGCCTGGGATGATCCGGATTTGGGAATAGACTGGCGGATTCCGGCTGCTAAGATGATCCTTTCGGAGAAAGATAAGCGACATCCCCGGTTAAAAGAGGTTGACTGGCTATTTGATTATAAAGATAATCTTTATGAATAAAATTGGGTGTTTATCAATGAATAATCAAGTTTTAGGAAACCTATACAGTGTTTATGGCTGGATCAGGTGACGAGCGGAGATTATCAGGGATGCTATGAAAGGATGTATGGCAATAGATAGGCAAAAAACGGAAACGGTTCATTGGCACGCCGTCTTCACCGCCTCGCGTGCGGAGAAGAAGGTGCGTGACCGGTTGGAGGAGCTGGGTGTGGAGTGTTTTTTGCCGGTACAGACGGTGTTGAGGCAGTGGACGTACCGGAAGTCGCGGGTGGTGGTGCCGGTGATTGCGGGGTTGGTT
>NZ_LARE01000218.1:0-263 GCF_000980245.1 Odoribacter sp. N15.MGS-14 | reverse complement strand
ACTGCCGGTGTAAGCCGAGAGGAAGGTGGGGATGACGTCAAATCAGCACGGCCCTTACGTCCGGGGCTACACACGTGTTACAATGGGGGGTACAGAGGGTCGCTACCCCGCGAGGGGATGCCAATCTCGAAAGCCTATCTCAGTTCGGATTGGAGGCTGAAACCCGCCTCCATGAAGTTGGATTCGCTAGTAATCGCGCATCAGCCATGGCGCGGTGAATACGTTCCCGGGCCTTGTACACACCGCCCGTCAAGCCATGGAAG
>NZ_LARE01000047.1:0-24118 GCF_000980245.1 Odoribacter sp. N15.MGS-14 | reverse complement strand
CGTTTCTTGAAGCGTACGACTTGAAAGACAAGGTGATTATTCCGTTCTTCACCTACGGCGCAACGACTTATCTGAATGAGTCGATGCAGAAAATTTACAAAGTAACACCTGATTCGAAGCACATTCCGGAAACTCTGCCCGAAGATCTCGACCCGGACGACATCACTACACCGGGCCGTCCGGACGATGCCGGAATCGACATGCCGGGCAATGCCGGTGGCACAGAGGCTTGGTTGCGTAGAATCGGAATGATAGAATAAACAATCATAAAATGAATAAATATGGAAAAAGGAATGATAACAGCAGGAATACTGTCAATTATAGCCTGTGCAGTGACTGCTTATGGTTGGGCGGCCGGACGTGAAAACACCTCGGAAGAGATAACGGCTACGGAAATTGTATCAGAGCGACGGATAGAATCGGCTGCAAATGCAGTCAATGGAAAATCTTTGGTCGTTTACTTTTCCGTCCCTGAAACCGATGGTGTGGACGCTTCGTCGGGAGCGAGCCGTGTCCTTTCCGACGGCGAGGTAATGGGAAACACCCAATATGTCGCAGCCATTATCAGCGAGGCCACAGGAAGCGATCTCTTCGAGATAAAGACCGTCCATACTTATCCCGGATCACATAAGGCTCTGATCGATGCCGCGAAAGTGGAAACCGACAATAAAGCCCGTCCGAAGCTGGCTACACATATCGAAAATCTGCAAGATTACGATGTGGTGTTCGTCGGATTCCCTAACTGGTGGTATGACATGCCGATGCCGCTCTATTCGTTCTTCGATGAGTACGACTTCAGCGGCAAAACTATTGTTCCGTTTTGCACGCATGGCGGCAGCCGTTTCTCGGATGCCATCAAGACCATCCGGGAAATGGAGAAAGGTGCTACTGTCCTCGATGGATATGCTATTGCCCGCGATCGTGTGGCAGGCTCCAAAGACGGCATATTGAACTGGCTGGAGAAGATCGGGGGAAAAAAATAGGAAAGGATATGATACAGTAAGGTTGTTCTTGGAGACATCAGCTATCTTTGAAGTGTCCCCCAAAAAGTTGGACATAAAACTTTTGGGGGACACTTCATACCTAATCATGAGTAAATGGTTGTTTATCGGCTATAACTTATTTCTGTCGTGTCGGAACTAAAGAATCAGGTTTTGCAAATAATAGATACCTATTCCGGCCAGAAATCCGGTTATGGCGATCCAGCTGATATGCCGCATATACCAGGTGAAACTGATTTTCTCGAGTCCCATCACTACTACTCCGGCGGCAGAGCCGATGATCAGAATACTTCCACCTGTTCCGGCACAATAAGCTAAAAGTTTCCAGAAATTCCCGTCACTGACAAAATTCAACAAATAGGCAGTTTCGGGAATACCTCCCGCTGTGGCCGGCACTGTGAGCGGATACATGCCCATGGCAGCCGCTACTAAAGGTACATTGTCGATGACAGAAGAAAGAAATCCGATAATACCTGTAATGATATAGACATTATGAATACCCGAATTCAGTAAATCGGACAAGTGGTGTAATAGGCCTATAGCTTCCAGGGCTGCGACCGCCATCAGGATACCGAAGAAAAATAAAATAGTAGAGAAATCTACTTTGGTCAGGATATCGGGAATCCGGTATTTCAGACCGGTCGAATCTGTTTTCTTCCGGTTATACAGGCAATCGGTGTAAAACCACAGAAAACCTAAGGTAAAGAGTATGCCGGCAAAAGGAGGCAGATCGGTCAGTGATTTAAAGATGGGAACCGCTAACAGACAAAGGATACCGATGATCAGGATACTTGTTTGCTCCTGTTTACCGAGGTAAAGGGAAGAAACGCCGGAAGTTGGGGAGGGGGTGGTTATGCTGTTGCTTTTCAATGAATAAGAGACCAGCCATACCGGAATTGCCAGCGAGATAACACTGGGGAGAAACAGGCCTTTCATGATGTTACCTGAAGTAATGTTATCGTTGATCCAGAGCATGATTGTGGTGACATCCCCGATCGGGGTCCAGGCTCCCCCGGCATTGGCTGCAATAATGATGATACTGCCGAAAATCCAGCGTTCGCGTTGTTCCGACAATAGCTTTTGAATCAGCATCATCATGACGATAGCCGAGGTCATGTTATCCAGTACGGACGACATAAAAAAGGTGATAAAAGCTACGAGCCATAACAGCTTCTTTTTGTTTTTTGTTTTTACAGACCGGGTGATTCCGTCGAAACCCTGGTGAACATCGATCGTCTCTACAATAGTTAAAGCGCCGATCAGATAGAATAGGATTTCGGAGATATTGCCTAAATGATCGATAATTTCCCAATTAAGAATATATTCACGTACCTGGGCAAGCGGGGAGAGATGCTCATAGGCCGGATGCTGGTGTATGAAATTTTGAAAAGCGGCCGGATCCGCCCCTACGATGATTTGCGGACCGGAAAAGATATACATGACCCATAAGAGGATCCCCAACAGAAGAGCTATTGCCGTTTTATTAATACCGGTCTGATGTTCGAGCGCGATGAAAATATATCCGATGACGAACATCACGATCATTGCTGTTAACATGTTGAAAATTTTAGCGTTTACCCTTGCTTGTACGTTTATTGTTCCGGAAGTGTTTATCCATTTTTTTTTGTAATTTTTGTCTCAGGGCAATCATCCTGTTGAAGAAATGCGTATATTTGCACAAAATTCGGGTTGATGAAACGGTTTGTTATATGTCTATTGTTTTTGTTTACAGTTGTGTGGAGTTGGAACACAACGGTGAATTATTTTGGCCCGGAGAATTTGGTTGCAGAAAAGATGACTGGCTCTGATGACAAGGTGGTTCAAAAGTTAGACGAGGTGATCAGTGCCTTGATGGAAGCGAATCATTTTACGAACCTTTCGGTACAGCCTACCCTTAGCTTTACTTCTAATATTGCCAGACGGTATCGGCCGGGTGGTTTTACTTTCGACAAATTTATGGAGTATCAGCTTGAAGAGCGGGAAATGTTGCTGAAAAATCATTTAAAAACAACTTTCTTTTTCTCGCAGGAATATGCGGCCAGGCAAAAATATGCCGGCTATTATATCTTTTCCCTGCGTAAAATCATTATTTAATTGCTTTGTTTATATACTGTCGGTTCACTGATCATTTAATCGTTGGTTCGTTTGATTGACCGGAGGATCGGTATTGTTGTGTGCGTGGATCGACAGGAAACGGACCGATGAATAAAACAATTTAAAAATGAGAAAATTATGGGAAAGTTCAAAAAACTTCAGGAAGATATAGAAAATGTTACTAATAAAGAAGTAGTAAAACAAACCCGGATTTCCGGTGTAGCGACTATTGTGTTAATTATTTCGGTGGCATGTGCCATCGGTGGTATGAGTTTTGAAGATCCGAATTCTTCTATGCCGACATTTCTGTTTACCGCTTCGGCTTTGTTGTTTCTAAGTGGAGTCATTAAATTGTTGGTCGATCGTAGTTGCTATATGTTCAAACCGACCAAAAGTAAACTGAAAACGATGACCATGTATTTCGATGTGCATGAAAGTGACAATCTACAGGATTGTATGGAAATGAAGCGGTTTGAAGATCTGAAAAAAATGAAACGGGAAAAAGATACCGGTGTGAAAGTGGAGGCAATGATTGCTGACGATCAAAAATTTGCCGCAGTACAGATTTCAGAGTATATCCCTTATTCCTATGAGGCGGTGACTCCTGTTATGTGTTATTATGGCGAAGAAGCGCGGCTGCTGGCTTCCTATCTGAAAGTATCTTAATGATAGACACCCCTCTGAAGAGAATTTCTTACTCGCCAGAGGGGTGAAGTTTATCTATGTCTTTGTATTATTTTTTCAGTTTGGGGAGTAGTGCGGAAAGGGTAGTCAGTAATTCTTGCTGCATTCTGAATAGTTTTTCCAAATCTTTGTGAAGGTTCATATACTGGTCGTCTCTGGTTTGGAACATCAGCCGGATTTCCTCTACAGCTGCTTCCACACTGTTTGGGGCCGGAGTCTTTTTAGGGGAAGTTTCATCATGGGGTGTGCTGACCATATTTTGTCCTGTCCGTATCCATTCTTCGGAAATTCCCAAATAGTTACGAAATAATTCCCACTTGATTCCATCGGGTTTCGTCTTGCCTGTCAGATAATTGGATATAGTCGAGGCGGAGAGGTTCAGATCGTGTGCGATCCGGTATTTAGAAATCTTTCTGGTTTCTAAATATTCCTGCAACCTTTCTTGTTGTTCCGGCGAAAGTTTTTCCATACGAATCTTTTT
Organism: Odoribacter sp. N15.MGS-14; assembly: GCF_000980245.1. Lineage (NCBI taxonomy): Bacteria > Pseudomonadati > Bacteroidota > Bacteroidia > Bacteroidales > Odoribacteraceae > Odoribacter > Odoribacter sp. N15.MGS-14. Next base: position 19,858 of record NZ_LARE01000047.1, on the reverse strand, counting down.
TTGATATATATTGAAAATAATTCAAGATTTGCTTGTTTTTATTGCAGAATTGTACTATTTTTGCAAAATTGAATATACACAAATATAAGAAAATATTACCGGATTTTTATCTGTTTTGATAATTGTTTGGTAAAAGTAGTTTATTGTTTAGTTTTCAATAAATTGTGGGAGTGTTTGCTGGAAGCAGAAAGAGCGGGGGCGTTGGAAAATAGGTCCGATTATAGGGTTTTGCTATCTGTTTGGAGGCTAAAAGAGGAGAGTTACTGAAATAGGGTGTGTTACAATATTGGAATATTGTTCTGCTTTATAATGTAAAATAGTGTTTAACTTTTTTTTAACCGCTTGCCAGACAGGAAAATATTGTAATCCATATTTTAAATTAATAGTTTTGTAACGCTTAGTTTGAATCTAAATAATAATGTAAATCATAAAGATTATGGCAGAAGAAAATACAATTGAAAGAATAAAATGTGTGATCATCGGTTCAGGCCCTGCCGGCTATACTGCGGCTATTTATGCTGCCCGTGCAAATTTGAAACCGGTATTATATACAGGCTTACAGATGGGTGGACAGTTGACGACAACTACCGAAGTCGAGAATTTTCCCGGTTATCCGGAAGGAGTGACAGGTCCTGTTATGATGGAAGATATGCGTAAGCAGGCAGAACGTTTCGGGACGGATATCCGTTTCGGTATCGTTACTGCCGTCGATTTTTCCGGGCATCCTCATAAACTGACGATCGACGATTGCAAGCAAATCGAAGCTGATACAGTGATCATCGCTACGGGGGCTTCGGCTAAATACCTGGGGCTTCCTACCGAAGAGAAATTCAGAGGTCTGGGAGTGAGTGCCTGTGCTACTTGCGACGGATTCTTTTACCGGGGTAAAGATGTGGCTGTCGTCGGTGGTGGTGATACTGCTTGCGAGGAGGCAACTTATCTGGCAGGTCTGTGCCGGAAAGTATATCTGATTGTCCGCAAAAACTATCTGAGAGCTTCTAAAGCTATGCAGCAACGGGTATTCAATACTGAAAACATCGAAGTGCTTTTCGAACACAATACGCTTGAACTTTACGGTTCGGATATGGGACTCGAAGGTGCACGTCTGTTGTATCGGAAAGGCGAACCGGAAGAATGTGAAAAAGACATTAAGATCGACGGATTCTTCCTGGCTATCGGTCATCATCCGAATTCCGAAGTATTCAGTAAGTATGTAAAGGTAGACGAACAAGGTTATATTATTACCGAAGGGGCTTCGACCCGTACCAATGTGCCGGGTGTGTTCGCTGCCGGAGATATCATGGATCCGGTTTATCGTCAGGGGATTGCCGCTGCAGGTTCTGGTTGCCGTGCTGCTATCGATGCCGAACGGTATATCGGTGAGTTGGAAAGTAAATAAAAATAAAACAGCCGTCTCACGACGGCTGTTTTATTTTATCGTAACCATTGTCGCTCCGTATCCATATTGTTTGAAAGAAGCATCCTGATGATGGTGGCGTTTGTATTTTGTCTGGAGTTCCCATAAAATGCGCTGCCGTAAGATACCGTCTCCTTTTCCATGAATAAAGACTATTTTTTGGCCTTTCCGTAGTTTGTATTCTTCCATGGTTTTCCGGAAAACTTCCAATTGATATTCCAGGATATCTTTATTATTCATTCCGGCCGTTGTTTCGAGTAATTCATGACAATGTAAATCTATCTCGACGATGTTACCGACAATCTGTTTTTGTGGCCGGGGAGTCGGGGCCGGTGTTGTGTCCTTTTTCTCGCGTATGGCCTGAGTGAGTTGTTTCTCATCGATTTCTTCGGTGGCAGGCAGATGTTCTTTATCCAAAGCATGGATGATGCAAATCGAATCAAACCAGCGGGTATGTTTATAAATACCGGATTTACAAAGATTGACAGTATTGATTTTTACTTCTGCTTCGATCGGAGTTCTGGGCGTCGTGGAACCTTTCTTGAAAAAGATTGCCTGGATATGAACGGCTTTTATACCGGCATCGATATCTTTTAACGAGTATGTTCCTATCGGACAAGTGCTGTCCGGATTACAATTACCGGCACTGATACCGCTATATTTTTCCCCATGGCGAAAAGCGATCGAATAGAGACAAGTTTGCTGTGTATCGTTAACCAAAAATAGTTCATAGCGGGAATCCAGCAAATTGTTGAAATTATCGGGGACAATAGCGAAATACAACGTATCGGCCGATTCCATCGTTACCCCTTTTTGTACCTGAGGATGTGCCTGGGCTGCGGAACTACTATCCGGTTTAGAAGGATTGACATCAGAGTGGATGACGACCAGGTCACTTGTCGAAGCCGGTATCTCGAACCCATAGTCGTCGACAAAGATATTGACGGTTGTATTGTCTATGATGCCGGTTACTTTACCTTCCATTTTTTCTGAAATGAACCGTACGATATCACCTATTCTTATATTCATAGCTGTATTATAAAATTAAAATGGGAAATAGCGGCATTATTTCAACACTTTGAAAGTCAGTGGCGCAGAATCGTGATGGTCCGGACAATCGTGGTGTTGACAGGCTTCTCCGGAATCGGTGAGTGCGCCTTGCAGCCAGGCATTGACTACTGCTTCGACACTGCCCGAACATCCCCGTATCACCCGGATATGGTGGTCTTCGAGCGTATGTTTGGCCCCTTCGCCCATATTGCCCGCGAGCATCAATTCAACACCTTTTTCTTCTAATACCGAGGCTATATTGGATTTACATCCACATCCTTCCGGAGAAGCCTGAATTTCTGTACAGACAATCAGTTTGTCTTCACTGATTGTGAAAATCGTATAATACTCACAATGTCCGAAATGATCGTCGACGACATTATTTCTTGTCGGAATAGCTACTTTCATAAGATTCGATTTATATGGACAAAGGTAGCTATTAATCCTCACCTTTCCCTTATTTTGCGGGGAGTTTTTTCAGACAAAAGAACCAATCGTAGCATCGGGTACCGCTGGCAGGTTTGTCCATTCGTTCGTTTGCCGCATTGAACGAGCCCGGGGTAGGAGCGATCACTTCGTCTCCAGGACGCCAGTCGGCCGGTAGGGCTACTCCATATTTGTCGATGGTTTGCAAGCCGATAAGTACCCGTTTCAGTTCGTCGAAATTTCGTCCCAGAGCCAGCGGATAATAGATAATGGCCCGGATGATTCCTTGCGGATCGATGTAAAATACGGCACGGACAGCGTTGGTCGAGCTTTCCCGGGGTTGGATCATGCCGTATAAATGGGCTACTTCCATGGTTACATCGGCAATTAACGGAAATTGAACCTCAACATTTTTCTTTCCTTTGTACTCGATCTTCTCACGGATGGTCCGCAACCAGGCAATATGACTGTATAAACCGTCGACAGAAAGTCCTATCAATTGACAATTCAGCGCTTTGAATTCTTCCGTCATAGCTCCGAAAGTGACGAATTCGGAGGTACATACCGGAGTGAAATCGGAAGGATGACTGAAAAGAATAATCCATTTGCCGTTAAAGTCCAGAGGAAAATGAATTTTTCCTTGAGTAGTGACTGCATCGAATACCGGAGCCTGATCGCCGATCCGGGGCATCGGAATAGTTTCGTCTGTAAAATCCATGATGATACTGTTTTAAGTTGTTTGTAATGCCTGAAATACGTTTTTTTCTGCCGAAAGGTTGGAAATAGTCGGATAACCTTTCTTTTGTGGTTGGCGTAAAATGTTGATAACGAAATGGTTTTTAATGAGAAGAAGCATGACTTTTAAAATTGTTGTTTTGAGTTTGGTGTTAGGTATTTGGGGATTGGATGCCCGGTCACAAAATGAAGAGCCGGACTTTTCGGGACAATCGGAAGATAGCCTGATGCAGGCTTTAGGAAATATACCGGCTTTCACTATATATAAAGATAATTATGTGGTGACCGGAACGAGTTTCACCGGTGGAAAAATTTCGAAATACAATTCGGATGCTAAATTTCAGATTAGCTTACGCCACCGGCTTTACCGCAAGTTATTGCCTTATCGGATTTATTTATTCCTGACGTACAGCCAGAAGTCTTTTTGGGATATTTACCGGAAATCGGCCCCTTTTGCGGACAATAATTATAACCCTTCTTTAGGGGTCGGACGTAATTTTATCGGGGAGGGAAGGATTAAAGGTATCGGGATGGTGCAATTTGAGCATGAATCGAACGGGCGCGACAGTATTTGGTCGAGGAGTTGGAACCGGCTGACTTTTACCGGTATTTATCTGATGAATAAAAATTATACTTTTCAGGCCAAGGTTTGGATAGCTATGCAAGTAGCTAAAGAAAACAGACATCTGACCAGATATGCCGGAATCGGACATTTGGCAGCGACTTACGCCAGTGATAACGGACGTTTGTCTTGTTCGGCCTTAATGATAAAACGGGGTGGGTGGAATTGGAATGCGAATTGGCGTTTGGAGATTGCCTATCGATTGTTCAGAGAAGATAACCAATATTTATTTATGCAATTTTGTAATGGATATGGCGAAAGTATGATCGCCTACAATCAGTTCAGGCGTTACCTACGGTTTGGATTTGTGATCAAACCCCGCTCGGTGACTATATTTTAAAGGAAAGGTGTGTGATTAATTGTGATATTTTTGGGCGTAATCGTTTGAAATTATTAAATTAGCGGGTCGAAAAGTAATAAATATTAAATATATAATGAGATGACATTACAAGAATTCCAACAATCTATCCGGGAAGGTATTCCCGCGGAATTGCCTGCACCGAAACCTTATGATCCGGAGGTAAACCATGCACCGAAACGGAAGGATATCCTGACGAAAGAGGAAAAAAAACTCGCTATCCGGAACGCCTTACGCTATTTCGAACCGCGGCATCATGCTGTTTTGGCCCGTGAATTTGCAGAAGAATTAGAAAAATATGGCCGGATTTATATGTATCGGTTCCGGCCGGATTATGAAATGTACGCTCATAATATATACGATTATCCTCATAAATGTTTGCAAGCAGCTGCTATTATGCTGATGATCAACAATAATCTGGATAAGGCTGTTGCACAACATCCCCATGAGTTGATTACTTACGGAGGAAACGGTGCGGTATTCCAAAACTGGGCACAATATCGTCTGGCTATGAAATATTTGTCAGAAATGACCGACGAACAAACTCTGGTGATGTATTCCGGTCATCCGCTGGGATTGTTTCCTTCGCATAAAGATGCTCCCCGGGTTGTGGTCACCAATGGTATGGTCATTCCGAATTATTCGAAACAGGACGATTGGGAAAGGTTTAATGCTCTTGGTGTATCCCAATACGGACAAATGACTGCCGGATCGTATATGTATATCGGGCCGCAAGGAATCGTTCATGGTACTACCATCACGGTTTTAAATGCCGGTCGTAAGATCTCCAAACATGGTGAAGGTCTGGCGGGGAAGTTGTTCGTTACCGCAGGTTTGGGAGGTATGTCGGGAGCTCAGCCTAAAGCAGGCAATATTGCCGGTTGTGTAAGTATCACTGCCGAAATCAATCCGAAAGCTACCCATACCCGTTATTCACAGGGATGGGTAGATGAGGTGATCGATGATCTGGATGTGCTGATGAAACGGGTGCGGCAGGCGAAAGCTGACAAACAGGTCGTTTCCATTGCTTACCAAGGGAATGTCGTCGATTTGTGGGAGCGGTTGGCTGAGGAAGATATCGTGGTCGAGCTGGGATCCGACCAGACTTCTTTGCATAATCCCTGGGCAGGAGGATATTATCCTGTCGGTCTTTCTTTCGAAGAGAGCAAACAAATGATGGCCGAACAACCGGAATTATTTAAAGAGAAAGTACAGGAGTCCTTACGTCGCCATGTGGCTGCTATCAATAAATGTGTCGAACGGTTCGGAACTTATTTCTTCGATTACGGGAATGCATTTTTATTAGAGTCTTCCCGTGCCGGTGCCGATATCCTGAAGCCGAACGGCGACTTCAAGTATCCTTCTTATGTTCAGGATATTATGGGACCGATGTGTTTCGATTACGGTTTCGGTCCTTTCCGTTGGGTATGTACCAGCGGTGATCCGAAGGATTTGGCGAAGACCGATGAGTTGGCTGCTAAAGTACTGGAAGAGCTGGCTGCTCAGTCTCCGAAAGAAATTCAGCAACAGATGCATGACAATATACGCTGGATCAAAGCTGCTGCCGAAAACCATTTGGTGGTAGGTTCACAGGCTCGCATCCTTTACGCAGATGCTGAAGGAAGAATAAAGATTGCAGAAGCTTTTAACAAGGCGATCGAATGGGGAGAGATCTCTGCTCCTGTTGTGCTGGGACGTGATCACCACGATGTGTCCGGAACAGATTCACCTTACCGGGAGACTTCGAATATTTACGACGGATCGAAGTTTACGGCGGATATGGCCGTACAGAATGTGATCGGTGATTCTTTCAGAGGGGCTACCTGGGTGTCTTTGCATAATGGTGGTGGTGTCGGCTGGGGAGAAGTGATCAACGGAGGTTTCGGTATGTTGCTGGATGGCTCTGCCGATGCTGACAGACGCTTGAAAAATATGCTGTTCTGGGATGTGAATAACGGTATTTCCCGCCGGAGCTGGGCTCGGAACGAAGGTGCCGTATTTGCGATCAAACGGGCTATGGAGGCGAATCCGAATCTGAAAGTGACTTTACCGAATTATGCAGACGACCAGTTGGTGGAAAGTTTATTCTGATCCGATAGAATAGTCCGATAAGTAAAGAATTCTTTTATAGTTGGACGGTGCATATGCAGTTTTTAACTGTTGGCACCGTTCATTTTTTATTCTTGATTTTCTTTGAAGGCCTTTCGGACCGGCTATCAATTGTCGAACCCGGGGCGTACGAATGTCCTGGCTTTAGGAAAATACTCGTCGGCATCGCTGCGTAATTGTTCCAATACTACCAATAGATGGGATATTTCTTTTTGATAAGCCGGACACAAAGGTTGTATTATTTTCCAGTTTTCAATCGAACGTTCCACCCCGATAAGAGCCACTTTGGCCGATCCATTATAGTCTTCTGTCGTTTTTGACTTATTGGCCGTATGGTAGTGATAACCGTATAATGCCCTTCGGATTTTGGCTTGAATCAAATCCGGATACCAGCCGACGACTTCTAAAGCCTCTTCCAGAAGTTCGTTTTTTTCTTTATCATTTATTATTTCGTAAAGCTGCTCCAGACATTTATCGGCCCAATATTCGTAAATACTGCAAATTCGGAGGAGATCCGAAGATTCGAGTTTTTGGTAAACTTGCTCTCTTGGAGTCCCTTCGTAATCCTCACCCCAAAACTCCCGGTCGATATTTTCCGAAGCATAAATGTCCTCGACATCTAATCCGCGTTCTTCAGCCAATTCATGTAATACTTCATAAGTAGATTCGAAGACTTCTTTCAGGCGTGCCCAAATACTTTCATCTTCCCGATGGCCTTCCCGTTCAAAATTGAAACCGCCTTTCTCCTCGATCTTTTTTCCCATTACAAAGCTCATACACCGCAACTGTTGTTCGCATTTTTCACACCAACGATCGCAATAATTATAAATACCAGGGATGAATCCGACATCCACAACTTTTTTAATTTTCTTTTTGGACACAATTATCTAAGATTGAGTTTTACAGACTTTTTTAGTCAAACTACCCTAATTCTTCAAAGATTCCGGACTATTTTACCAGAATACAGGGTACAAAGATAGTCTATATCAATAAAATAAAAAAAAATTTTGAAAACTTCATCAAATAATATGGTTAACCAGGCGATATCCCTCTGTATTATTCATTAAAAACTATTATTTTATAACCGTCGGAATGCTATTGATTACTATATCGCTTCTCTGATTCGGAGAATACATCCGATTCGAAGATTTGTATTTAAGGGGATTTTACTTTATTTTCGCGCCGGATTTCTGGTAAACATCCTGTTTATATATAAATGACGCTGGAGTAGGGTTTCGGTATCGCATGGGCAGGGCGGAAATGATTGTGCGTCGATTCGGGCAGGCGGTAAATCGCTTTCTTTTTTTCCGGAGAATGGACTGTCGGAGGGAAGCATATCCGACTTTGTAAAATTGAATAGTCGACAAGTTTATATTCGATACTATGTGGTTGTTACTGGCTTTTGTTTCTGCTACTTTGTTGGGATTGTACGATGTGGTGAAAAAAATTTCTTTAGAGAGGAATGCAGTTATACCGGTTCTCTTTTTGAATATTTTTTTCTGTTGTCTTCTTTTTTTACCGGTGGTCCTTTTATCTGCCTTGGCTCCTGACATGATGCGGAATACGTTGTTATTCTTACCGGCTATCGGAAGTGAAGGGCATTTTTTGTTATTTTTGAAAGCTGTGATCGTTTTGGCTTCCTGGATTTTCGCTTATTTTTCTTTGAAACATTTGCCTATTACGATTGCTTCACCGATCAAGGCTACCCAGCCTATTCTGACTTTACTGGGAGCTTTACTTGTTTTTGGAGAACGGTTGAACATTTGGCAATGGGCCGGAGTTTTAACTGCAGTAATTTCTTTGTTTTTGCTTTCCCGTTCAGGTAAGAAAGAGGGAATCCGGTTTGCGCATAATAAGTGGATTTATTTTATGATTCTTGCAGTCGTAACCGGTTCTGTGAGTGGGTTATACGATAAATATCTGATGACTTGTCTCGACCGGATGAATGTGCAGGTATGGTATAATTTTTACCAATTGGCTATAATGGGGGTTATTTTATTTACACTTTGGTATCCCGGAAGAAAAAAATCTACTCCTTTTCAATGGCGTAATACTATTCCTTTTATTTCTATTTTGTTGGTGCTGGCTGATTTTGTTTATTTCTATGCTTTAAGCTACGAAGACTCGATGATTTCTATTATTTCTTTAGTGCGCAGGAGTGGGGTGGTGGTTTCATTTATTGCCGGAGCGATCTGGTTTAAAGAGAGGAATTTGAAAGCTAAGTTTATAGACCTGCTTTTGGTTTTAGCCGGTATGTATCTGATTTATTTAGGAACTCGTTGATGGGCGGGAAAGTCAGTCTTTTCTAAGGAAGGAGAAATATTAAGGTAGACGGGCGGTAACTCCTGATACTGATTTTGGAATCTAGCCCGAAGGCTCCGGTCAGCATACAGAAAAAACGGCTAATCCGGATTGAAAAGCTGCCGGTCTGTTCAAAAAATTTTTGGAGCGACATCAGCGGTTTTACAAGCCCGGAGAAGTCGCTCCGAAGTACTTTGAAGATCGGCTCTTTATCGAAGAGGTTAGATAACTTCGGCAACGACAAATGTACTGCCACCGATGTAAATCATATCTTCGGAGGAGGCAGCTTGCCGGGCTGCTTCGTAAGCTGCTGCGACAGTGGGATAATATTCGCCTTGCAGGCCTGCTTGTCTTGCTTTTTGAGCAAGCTGTTGCTCCGGCATAGCCCGGGGAATGGAAGCTTTGCAGAAATAATACACCGCATCCTGAGGAAGGATATGTAATACGCTGTCGATGTCTTTGTCACTAACCATACCGATGACAAAATGAAGCTTTCGATACCGGCACTGTTTTAATTGTTGGGTGATCTCTGTCAGGCCATCGATATTGTGACCCGTGTCGCAAATGGTCAATGGCTGGTTGGAAAGGGTTTGCCAGCGTCCGAATAAACCGGTATTCGTCACTACCCGTTCGATACCTTGCCGGACTTGCTGGTCGCTGATCTTTAAGCCTGCTTGTTGTAAAACGGGTATAGTCTCCAGTACCGTAGGAATATTTTTTCGTTGATAGAGTCCTTTCAATTCACTGGTTAAATGATCGAAATGCCAACCGTTTTTCCGTGTCAGCTGGAAACTTCCGTCGATGTTAATCGTTGTCGTCCAGTTGTCACTTGCAAATTCGATCGGAGTTTCACAGGTTTGAGCTTTTTGCTCGAAAACAAAATCGTAGGTTTTGTCGCGCGTACCGATGACAACCGGAATACCGGGTTTTATGATTCCTGCTTTTTCGCTTGCAATTTTTTCGAGGGTGTTCCCCAGGAGTGCCATATGATCGAAGGAAATATTTGTAATAACAGAGGCTAAAGGAGTGATAATGTTCGTGGAATCGAGGCGTCCACCCAGTCCGACTTCGATCACTGCAATATCCACCTGGCTATCGGCGAAATACTTGAAAGCCATAGCTACCGTCATTTCGAAGAAAGACGGTTTTACCCGGGAGAATAAATCGGCGTGATGCCGGACAAAATCGATGACATATTGTTCACTGACCATTTCTCCGTTGATTTTAATCCTTTCCCGGAAATCTTTTAAATGAGGGGAAGTATACAGGCCGGTTTTATATCCGGCTTGCTGTAATATAGAAGCCAGCATGTGGGATACCGATCCTTTGCCGTTCGTACCTGCCACATGAATCGTTTTGAAGTTTTTATGGGGATGTCTGAAATATTCATCCAATTGTAAAGTGTTGTCCAGGTTTGCTTTGTACGCAGCCTGACCTTCCCTTTGGTACATCGGGAGCTGGGCAAACAACCAATTTAAAGTTTCCTGATAATTCATGATTTGTTTTTTCAAAATTTCAAATGTTATTCCCGGACTTTTCATTTTTAGGTGAAGGTCTGAGAACAAGATGCAAAAGTACTAAACAAATGAAATTGCTTGTTGAAAATCCGGGATTTATTCTCTTTGCTGTGAAAAAAAAATTAATTTTGCAGGTTATAAATAGATTATTTATGAAAGCTGATATAAATGTACCTATACCTGTCTTGAGACGTATGCCTTCTTATCTTTCTTTTGTAAAGACTTTACAAAAGCAGGGAGAGAAGTACGTGTCTTCTACCCGGATAGCTGAATATATGGAAATCGATTCGACTCAGGTGACGAAGGATCTTTCCCATACCGGTATTTCGGGTAAAACACGGGTTGGATACGAGGTGGACAGTTTTGTGCGGATTCTGGAAGATTTTTTGGGTTTTAGCCGGGTGGACGGAGCATTTTTGGTCGGAGCCGGTTCGTTGGGGAGCGCTTTGCTGCAAGATAAAGGATTGTCTGCTTTCGGGTTACAGATAGAGGCTGCCTTCGATACGGATAAAACGAAGATCGGTACAAAAGTCAATGATATCGAAATATTTCATATCGATCAATTCCGTGCTATGGCTGCCGAACGGAAAGTGGTGATCGGTATTATTACCGTCCCCGCCGAACATGCACAGAATGTAGCCGACTTGATGGTCGCCTGGGGAATTAAAGCCATCTGGAATTTTACTCCTGCCCGCATAAAGGTCCCTACGCATATTGTCGTGCAAAATACCACCATCTATATGAACCTCGCTATCTTGTTCAATAAATTGTACAACGATAAGGGGGAAAAAAAGTAAAAGGTTAAAAGCTAAAGCCTATCGTCTTTAACTTTTTACTTTTACCTTTTTACCTTTTACTTTTTTTCTTATCTTTGCACCTTATTAAAAATAAGCTGCGTACGTAGCGTAGTAATAAAATAAACGACTATGATAAAAATTAAATTTCCGGATGGAAATGTAAAAGAATTTGAGTCAGGTGTGACCGGCTTGGATATTGCCCGGGGAATTAGTTCCAAACTGGCTAAGGAAGTGTTGTCCATATCTGTGAATGGGGAAATTTGGGATTTGACACGTCCTATTACAGCAGATGCTGAAATTAAATTATTTACCTGGGATGATCAGGAAGGAAAACATGCTTTCTGGCATTCTTCGGCCCACTTGATGGCAGAAGCCCTGCAACAATTATACCCGAATACCAAATTCGGTATCGGACCGGCTATCGAAAACGGATTTTACTATGATATCGATCCGGGAGAAGGGGTCGTTTTGACCGACAAAGATCTGGAAACCATCGAGAAGAAAATGCTTGAATTGGCGCGCCAGAAAGAAGAGTATTGCCGTATCAATGTGAGCAAGCAAGAAGCACTGGAGCATTTCAACAGTATCAACGAAACTTATAAAGTGGAGTTAATCAACGATTTGGAAGACGGTAAGATTACTTATTATCGTCAGGGCTCCTTTACCGATCTTTGCCGTGGTCCGCACTTACCGGATACTTCTTATATTAAGGCTATAAAACTGACCGGTTTAGCCGGTGCTTACTGGAGAGGGAACGAGCATAATAAAATGTTGACCCGTATCTACGGTATCACTTTCCCGAAACAGAAAATGCTGGACGAATGGCTGGTATTGATGGAAGAGGCAAAGCAACGGGATCACCGGAAGATCGGTAAAGAAATGGAATTGTTTACTTTTTCCCAAGCTGTGGGTGCCGGTTTACCGATGTGGTTGCCGAAAGGAGCTATGTTGCGCGACCGTTTGGAGGGATTTTTGCGGAAAGTACAGAAGAAATACGGTTACCAGCAAGTCATTACCCCACATATCGGGAATGTGAATCTGTATAAGACTTCCGGACATTACCAGAAATACGGAAAAGATAGTTTTCAGGTGATTACGACTCCTCAGGAAGGTGAAGAGTTTATGTTGAAACCGATGAACTGTCCTCACCATTGCGAGATTTATAAATTCAAGCCCCGTTCTTATAAAGATCTGCCACTGCGTTTTGCTGAATTCGGTACGGTGTATCGTTACGAGCAGAGCGGAGAGTTGCATGGTTTGACCCGGGTACGTGGATTTACGCAGGACGATGCTCACTTATTCTGTACGCCCGATCAGTTGAAAGAAGAGTTTAAAAAAGTAATCGATATTATTTTTACTATCTTTAAGGCGCTGGATTTCAAAGATTTTACTGCTCAGGTATCTTTACGTGATCCGAAGAATACAGAGAAGTATATCGGTACGGATGAGAACTGGGAAAAAGCGGAACGTGCCATCATCGAAGCGGCTGAAGAAAAAGGCCTGAAGACGACTGTCGAATTGGGCGAAGCTGCTTTCTACGGACCGAAGCTCGACTTTATGGTGAAAGATGCGATTGGACGGAAATGGCAATTGGGTACCATTCAGGTCGATTATAATCTGCCGGAACGTTTTGATCTGGAATATACCGGAGCTGATAACCTGAAACACCGGCCGGTGATGATCCATCGGGCACCTTTCGGAAGTATGGAGCGCTTTGTGGCTGTATTGATCGAGCATACCGGAGGAAAATTCCCCTTGTGGTTAGCGCCGGATCAGGTAGTTGTGATGCCGATCAGCGAAAAATTCAATGATTATGCCCAAAAACTTTCGGATTTGTTAAATAATTCCGATATTCGCACCGTTTTAGATGACCGGAATGAAAAAATAGGACGTAAAATCCGGGATAACGAATTGAAAAAAATTCCGTATCTATTGATTGTCGGAGAAAATGAGATGAACAACAACACCGTTTCTGTTCGTCGGCAGGGACAAGGGGATATGGGAACGATGTCTGTCGAAGACTTTATTTCGAAGATAAATGAAGAAGTAAATAGTCAGTTACAGACCATTTATAGTTATTGATAAACTAACTTAAGGAGGATTTAATATAGCAACAAGAATGGAATTCAGAGGCTCAAGAAATCAGGTTAATAAAGAACCTCAGCACAGAATTAATGAGTCAATCCGGGCTGCTCAAGTAAGAGTCGTCGGGGAAAATATCGAACCGGGCGTATACCCTTTACGTGAAGCTTTGGCGATGGCAGAAGCTGCCGGTATGGATTTGGTGGAGATCTCTCCGAACGCCGAGCCACCGGTGTGCCGGATTATTGATTACAGTAAATTCCTGTACCAACTGAAGAAAAAACAGAAGGAAATCAAAGCGAAAAGCGTGAAGGTCGTCGTTAAGGAGATTCGTTTCGGACCCCAGACCGATGATCATGATTTCAATTTTAAATTGAAACATGCGAAGGAATTTTTGCAGGAAGGTGCGAAGGTGAGGGCCTATGTATTCTTTAAGGGACGTTCGATTTTGTTTAAAGACCAGGGGGCCGATTTGTTGTCACGTTTCATCGCTGAACTGGAAGAATACGGAAAAGTGGAAGCTGCTCCGAAACTGGAAGGAAAGAAGATGATCGTGGTGTTGGCTCCGAAGAAATAATGCTCAGGATAGCGGTGAAAGCCGGATAGTTATATTTTTCTGAAACACAATTAAATTACGAGAAGATGCCAAAGATGAAGACAGTGAGTAGCGCGAAGAAGAGATTTACTCTTACCGCTACGGGGAAGATTAAAAGAAAACATGCTTTCAAAAGTCATATTTTGACGAAGAAAACAACAAAACAGAAACGTAATCTTACGCATGTTACTACAGTTGACGGACATAACCTGAAAGCTGTACGGAAGATGCTTGTTATGTAAGAATTACTAAGAAATTATTTTATTAACCGGAATGTTATGCCGTAAGTTTCTCCATAGAGTGAACGCTGACATTCGAAAAAAAGAAAATTATGCCAAGAGCTAAAAATGCCGTTGCTGCAAGAGCACGTAGAAAAAAGGTTTTAAAACAAACCAAAGGAAACTTTGGTGCCAGAAAAAATGTTTGGACGGTTGCCAAAAACACATATGAAAAAGGTTTGACATATGCGTTCCGTGACAGACGTAAAAAGAAATCAGAATTTAGAGCATTGTGGATTCAGAGAATTAATGCAGCTGTCCGTCTGGAAGGCCTGTCTTATTCTAAATTTATGGGTCTGATTCATAAAGCTGATGTAGACATGAACCGTAAAGTTCTGGCCGACCTGGCTATGAATCATCCGGAAGCTTTCAAAGCTGTAGTTGCAAAAGCAAAAGAATTTGCGAAGTAATGATAAACGAATATCCTGAGGGAAGGCTGCTGTGAAGCAGCCTTTTTCTGTTTATAGATTTTATAAGACAACTGTAACTTACTTGAAAAATAAATGTTAACTTTGACCCTATAAAGTCTTTTTGCTTTATCATGGGGTTTATAAATTTTAGAAACAAATATATGCGTATAGCTTTGTTGGGATATGGTAAGATGGGAAAAATGATCGAACGGATTGCCATAGAACGCGGACATGAGATTGTATTGATAGTAGACGAGAATAACCGGGCGGCTTGTACGGATGAACAACTGAAGCAGGCTGACGTCGCTATTGAATTTACGATGCCTGCTGTTGCCGTTGAAAATTATAAATGGTGTTTCGATAACGGCGTTCCGGTGGTTTCCGGGACAACCGGTTGGCTGGAAAGATGGGATGAGGTGGTGGCTTGTTGCCGGGAACAACAAGGTGGATTTTTCTATGCCTCGAATTTCAGTATCGGGGTGAATATTTTCTTTCAGCTCAATAAATACCTGGCTAAGATGATGAACGGATTTAACGACTATAAGGTATTTATCGAAGAAACGCATCATATACATAAACTGGATGCCCCTAGCGGTACAGCGATTACAATCGCCGAAGGAATTTTAGGTAACCACGACGGTTATCGTTCCTGGCAATTGAACGAAGGGAGACAAATGCCGGCAGATGTATTGCCTGTAACGGCCAGGCGTATCGGTGAAGTGCCCGGGATTCATGCTGTAACTTATAAATCGGAGGTCGACGAAATAGAAATCCGGCATTCGGCTGTATCACGTGAAGGTTTTGCCCGGGGAGCTGTGCTGGCTGCTGAATTTCTGAAAGGGAAAAACGGTGTGTTGGGAATGGAAGATATGTTGAAATTTTAATGGGGAAAATAATTATCATATGAAAAATATTTTGACGAATAAATGGTTTAAATTCAGCCTTGTCCTGATTATCTACCTGTTGTGGGCTTATTGGGTTGGGAGCTGGTGGTTGTTGATCCTGGTGCCGGTGATTTTCGATATCTACATCACAAAGAAAGTACATTGGGCGTTTTGGAAAAAGAAAGGCGTAGAGAAACAAACCAAAACGGTTGAATGGATCGATGCTTTGATTTTTGCGGTCGTGGCAGCTACCTTGATCCGTATGTTCTTTTTTGAAGCCTATACGATTCCGACTTCCTCTATGGAGAAGAGTATGTTGGTGGGTGATTACCTGTTTGTCAGCAAAGTAGCCTACGGACCTAAGTTGCCTAATACCCCTTTAGCCGTTCCTTTCACACACCATACGCTGCCTTTTACCCAAAAGACAAAAGCTTATTCGGAAGCCATTCAATGGCCCTACAAACGGATTGCGGGGACGACTGAAATCAAACGAAACGATATTATCGTATTTAATTTTCCGGCCGGAGATACCTTGATCGTAGGATCTGAAAATCCCGATTATTATAGCCAGATTCGTACGAATGCCCGGATTTTTCAGGCACAGGATCCCGGATTATCCCGGGAACAGGCCGAGAAGCTGGTGAGAGAAAAAATGTGGGAACGATTTGAGATCACTACCCGCCCTGTCGATAAGCGGGAGAATTATATCAAACGGGGCGTCGGAATGCCCGGGGATATTCTGGAGTTGAAAGACGCTCAGTTGTATGTCAATGGAAAAATGTCCGATAATCCTGAAAACCTGCAGTACAGGTATGAGGTGAGAACCAATGGTACCCCCTTGAATCGGATGAAACTTCAGGATATCGGATTGTCGCTGGAAGATATCGGTATTCCTTCTACAGTGAACTATTTCCCGTTGACCTTGGAAATGGTGGAGAAATTGAAAAAATTCCCCAATGTGGTCGAAATTAACCGAACCAAAGAGGTGAGCCCTAATCCGGATATTTTTCCTTTCGATACCTTGAATTATCCTTGGAATGTAGATAATTTCGGACCTTTGTATGTGCCTAAAAAAGGAGATAAAGTGGAGTTGAATATGAAGACCTTGCCTTTGTATGCAAGGATCATCGGTACTTATGAAGAAAACGATTTACAGGTAAAAGATTCTGTTATTTATATCAACGGTGAGGTAGCGGATAGTTATACCTTTAAGATGAATTATTACTGGATGATGGGAGATAACCGGCATAGTTCGGCAGATTCCCGCTACTGGGGATTCGTGCCGGAAGATCACGTAGTCGGAAAAGCTTATTTCATTTGGTTATCCTTGGATAAAGATAAATCATTTTTCGACAAGATCCGGTGGAAGCGGATGTTCCGGTTTATTCATTGACGGAAAGAAAATGAATGAAACAGTAACAATCGATCAAACTTTTTTGCGCATATGAAATTAGAATTTATCGATTGTTACTGTTTTTTGTTGTCACAGTTGCAATGGGAAAAATTGATTCTTTTTCAAAAAGAAAATAGGCAGGAAAAAGAATGTAAAGTTAATTAAGATGAATTCTGATAAAAGGAATCGTAAAAAATCAGATTGAAAGGATATTTATGTATTTTTATTCGTATCTTACCATAAATTTCTAAATTCATACAACAATGACTGCAAACGAAAAAAAGACATTTGTGTTGGATACGAACGTTATTCTGCACGATTACCGTTCTATTTATAATTTTACCAATAATGATATCGTCATCCCCATAGTAGTTTTGGAAGAACTGGATAAATTCAAGAAAGGGAATGACCTGATCAATTTTCATGCCCGTGAATTTGCCCGTGAGTTGGATAAAATTTCCGAAAAGGATTTTTTTGATAAAGGGGCAGCTTTAGGGAAAGGACGGGGAAGACTATTTATTCAGCCGGGAGTGAAATTTTCTCAAAAAATGAAGGATTCCTTCAGTGATGATACTCCGGATCACCGTATACTCGCTGTAACAGAGTATATCAGTGAAAAAATGAAGGGACAAAAGGTGATTCTGGTGACTAAAGATATGAATCTGAGGATGAAAGCCCGTTCGTTGGGATTGCAGGCCGAAGATTATAAAACGGATCAGGTGGAGGATCTGGATTTTGCAAT
The DNA here is from genome assembly GCF_000980245.1 of Odoribacter sp. N15.MGS-14. Lineage (NCBI taxonomy): Bacteria > Pseudomonadati > Bacteroidota > Bacteroidia > Bacteroidales > Odoribacteraceae > Odoribacter > Odoribacter sp. N15.MGS-14. The sequence goes on along the minus strand of NZ_LARE01000047.1, from coordinate 2,142 downwards.
CAACCGTAGTGTCCGGGAAATCGAAGGGATAGATACAGAAGTGATCAACAGGATTTATGAAAATGCAAATGGGGTAGAGGTGGAACAAGTGTTTCCGAAGCAAGAGCTCAAAGGCAATAATTATTACGTTTTGAAGAATGGGAATGCTTCGGTTCTGGCTTGTTATGATCCGGTAAGAAGAGTGATCCGGAAAGTGGAAAAACCGAATGTGTTCGGTATTTATCCCAAAAATGCAGAGCAGGCTTTTGCGGTAGATGCTTTATTGAATCCTAACATACAATTGGTGGCGATCAGTGGAAAGGCAGGTACCGGAAAAACTTTATTGGCCCTGGCTTCGGCTTTACAGCAGAATAAACAGTATGAATTTATTTATTTAGCCCGTCCGATCGTCGCTTTATCGAGTAAAGACCTGGGCTTTCTCCCCGGTGATGTCAACGAAAAGGTAGATCCGTATATGCAGCCTTTATATGATAATCTGGGTTTTATCAAGCGGCGGTTTAATATCCATGGGGCTGAAAATCGCCTGATCGAAGAGATGCAGAAGGAACAGAAACTGATGATTTCTGCTTTGGCTTATATTCGGGGACGGAGTTTGTCGGATGTTTATTTTATTGTCGATGAGGCTCAGAATCTTACTCCCCATGAAGTAAAAACGATTATTACCCGGGCAGGCGAAGGTACGAAAATGGTATTTACCGGAGATATCGATCAGATCGATTCACCTTATCTGGATAAGAAGTCGAACGGACTGTCGCATTTGTTCGATAAAATGCAGGGACAGGATATTTTTGCCCATGTACATCTGGAAAAGGGAGAACGTAGCAAACTGGCAGACCTGGCGAGCGATCTTTTATAGGAAATAAAGAGCTGGAGCTTTGTTTCGTCGGTTTATCCCTGAACGGGAGGTTTAAATTGTGACTAGGAGAACTGCTTCTTCCGTATAGAAAAATTCGATGAAAATTGCTATCTTTGTCCTCAACTAATGAGAATAAAGATGAGCAAGAAAATGCAGTTTGACCGGGAAGATTATCTGAAAGCGAACCGAAAGCTATCCCGGGAAGAAGAGATCAAAACACACGGACGTCCGGTTCGGATCGGAGGAGTCCACAAATCGAAAAAGGTCTACGACCGCAAGCGGAGTAAGGCAGAGATGAAAAAGGCTCTGCCTTATTTTTTACTTGTTATTCAACTGGCGATTTCTGCTTCAGGGATAGGAAGACGGTAAGGTTCCGGTACAATTTCCCTTTCGCTGAAGAAAAAATGAATTTCTTTGAGGGCATTTTCGTCGCTGTCCGAGCCATGAATGGCATTCCGGGTTTTACTTTGTCCGAAAGTTTTCCGGATGCTGCCGATAGGGGCAGTCTGTGGATCTGTGTTTCCGATCAGGGTCCTGAATTCAGCAATGGCATTTTCTTTTTCAAGTACCATCACGACCACCGGACCGGAGGTCATAAAAAGGGACAGGTTCCTGAAAAAGGGACGCTGACTGTGTACCGCATAAAATTTGTTGGTGTCGGAGGTTGTAAGGCGAAGCATTTTTTGGGCAATGATCCGAAATCCGGCTTTCTCGATTAAGGTAATGATCTGTCCCGTGTAATGACAAGCTACAGCATCGGGTTTGATCATCGCAAAAGTACGTTTTTCCATATTGACTTTTTTTATTTATACGTGTGTGAGAAGAGGATAGGTTGAGATGGTCGGTAAGTAATTTTTTTGTAAATTTGAAAAGCCTATTAGTATATATAAAATAATCAGCTTATGAATGTATCCTATCTTTTTTTAGCTCCGGGTTTCGAGGAAATGGAAGCTATTGCTGTTGTCGATGTACTTCGTAGAGGAGGAGTAGATGTACGGACAGTATCTGTCGGGGGAGGCAAGGAAGTAACCAGCGCCCATCAGGTTACTCTCCGTGCAGATTTGTCATTGGAACAAATCCGACCGGAAGAGGCTGAATGCCTGATTTTCCCCGGAGGGATGCCGGGAGCCCAGAACCTTAGCGAATGTGAAAAATTGATGACGATCCTGCAACATCATTACGATCAGGGACGAATGGTTGCAGCTATTTGTGCCGCACCTGCTTTGGTATTGAGCCATTTGAAAACAAACAGAAAACTCCGGGTAACCTGCTATCCTGGATTCGAA
>NZ_LARE01000217.1:0-269 GCF_000980245.1 Odoribacter sp. N15.MGS-14 | reverse complement strand
CGTTGATCAGGAAACCTTAGTCTTTCGGCGAGGGGGTTTCTCACCCCCTTTATCGTTACTTATACCTACATTTGCTTTTCCACACGCTCCAGCAAAGCTTACGCTTAACCTTCGACGCTGAGTAGAATGCTCCCCTACCGATGTTTGCACATCCCATAGCTTCGGTAAATTGCTTATGCCCGATTATTATCCACGCCAAACTCCTCGACTAGTGAGCTGTTACGCACTCTTTAAATGAATGGCTGCTTCCAAGCCAACATCCTAGCTGT
>NZ_LARE01000046.1:0-25023 GCF_000980245.1 Odoribacter sp. N15.MGS-14 | reverse complement strand
CGGTAGCATCTTTCAGGATGGAGATACTTTTAATATTTTCAGGGGGAATATTCCCGATACCGTTAGTCAGTAAGTTGTTGATACCACCGGAAACCTCACCTGTCTGTAAAGGCATTCCGTCCAATACATAAAGAGGCTCGGTACTTCCGGTCATCGTATTGATCCCCCGGATTTGAATTTTACCTGTCTCGCCGGGACGTCCCGAGGTACTCCGGATATAAACACCGGCCAATTTTCCTGCCAACGCTTTATCTACGGTAGTCACTCCAGCTGTTTCGAGATCGCGTGCAGTAGCGGTACTCACCGATCCGACCATGACCGCCTTTTCGCGTCTTTGAAAACCGGTGACAATGACTTCGCTCATCTCCGCGATCAATGGTTCCAGCATAACCACCATTTCCGTCCGTTTGCTCACATCGATCTCTACATTTTTATATCCGATAAACGACACTTCCAACAGGGAGGTACCGTCGGTTACACTCAACTTAAATTTACCGTCGATATCGGCAGCAGTTCCCACTGTCGTCCCCTTGATTTTTACTGTAGCTCCGGGTAAAGGTTCTCCTGTATTCTTATCCAAAATCTTACCAGAGACAACCCGTACTGTCTGTTGGGGTAGCTGTACCGTTTTTTTGTGAATGACAATATGATTATCCACAAAACTATATTCCACCCCTTTCCCTTTCAGACAAAAATCCAGAATCTTTCCGATCTCTTCATTCGTAAAATTCACATTCACCGTTCCCAGATGATCCACGTCACCGGCATTATAAACAAAAGCCACATCCGATTTTTTCTCGATCTCTGTAAACAGTTGTTTGATACTGGCATTTTCCAGTTTCAAACTCAAACGAGTGTGCTGGGAATAAACATTCGCCTGTATCTGCAGGCAAAACAACATTAAGACAACCGAGATTTTCATCATACGCAAAACTTTTTTTGCTTTCTCTCTCGGATAAGACCTACCCTTAAGACTTTTTTTCATACATTTGTTGTTTAAATTAGTAATTGATCTATCAATTATTATCAGGAGGAACAGCTCACAACCAATGGATGCTCCTCCTGTTTTTATTTTTCATATACAATGACCTCCTTCCCTTGTGTAGTAAAACCCAATTTTCCAGTTTCTGTCAAGATCCTGAATATCCGGTCGACACGATCGAACTTCTTCAATTTAGCTGTCAACACCAGGTCTTTCAACTCATTATTCCGGTAAGAAAAAGTGAAGTCATACCAACGGGCCAACTCGTTTAGTATGTCATCCAATTTTTTATCCTGATATACAAAGAAACCATCCTTCCAAGCCACAAAATGAATCGGTTCCACTTCCCGGACAGTAATCCCGCCTTTTTCCAACACCGCTTGTTGTCCCGGTCGTAACCGACATTCGGAAATATTCGAGTTGTCCGTTACCGACACCGATCCTTTCACCAAAGTAGTCGCGATAGCTTCATTTTCATAATTCCGAACATTGAATTCTGTTCCCAATACGGTAATTTCTGCCTGATCCAAACATACGATAAAGGGTTTGGTTACCTGTTTGGTTACCGCAAAATAAGCTTCTCCCTTCAAGTACACTTTTCGTTCTGTCCCGGAAAATTGCACCGGATACCTCAATTCCGACTCCGCATTCACCCACACCTTGGTACCGTCTGCCAGTACTACAGCATATTCTCCTCCCCGGGGGGTAATCAGCCGATTGTACTCTTCTTCCCCCTCTCCATTTTTTTGTCTATCATATACTAGTGTATTCCCTTCTTTTTTCACTGTCGTATTTCCAGCCAACAAGGTCTCTTCCGCTTCATCTCCCAACACCACTTTTTCATCGGAGCCCAACACCAGAATGGCTTTTTTCCCTCCGGGCTCGATATTTCCTTCCACAACATACGCCCGATTTTTGTCCTGATCACGACGCATAAAAACATAACCGACAGCAATCATCAATACCACCAAAGCAGCATATCCGGCTATCCGGGTCCATAAAAACAAGTGTTTGACCGGCATTCGGTGAAACAAACGACGTTCTACTTTCTTCCAAGCCTCCTCGGTCTGGTAACGCTGTACACATCCGGCTTGTATCCAATCTTGTCTGTATGCATGAAATAGAAGAAAATGCTGCTCTGATTCTTCCAGCCATTTTTGCAGGACCAACAACTCCTCTTCAGAAGCTGTACCTTCCAGAGAACTGATGATCAAGTGTTGTATATCGGTTTCGTTATCTTTAAAATTGTCCATAAATACTGAAATTTGTATCTAAGACAACTCTATTTTTAAAACTACTTACAGATTTTTGAAAAAATATGACTTTTTCAGTTAAAACAGTGACAACGGTCAGGCTTACCCCCTTCATCTCACGGCAGAGCTAACCGACAAAGAAAATACAAGTGGAAATTTGCAGCAATAGAAAGCCGGACTATCCGGATTATTTCCAGGAAGAATGATCTTTCTCAAATCAAGACTAGTCTGCAATTCAGTGATAACGTCAGTCGGAGGTGTTCGTGTTCGGGGACCATTGGAGCTTTGGCGAGTGTCATCTTGCTTTTTCTGAACGCCCGACCGGTGGTGTCTGAGCGAAGCGAGTTCCGCCGGTCAGTGAAAGAAAGAGCCAGACGACCGACAGAAGCGACCGGGTCTCCGAACACGAACACCGAAGACGAATAAGTAACGACAGAATAATTCTACGATAAGTTTACGAACTTTATCCCCTGGTCTAAACCCTTTCTCCTCTAAGAAGGAACAACCAAAATATTGCGCTACCTCTCAAATGGGCTAATTCTTCCCGCAGACGTTTCATAGCCCGGTAAAGCTGAGCTTCCACCGTACGTACAGAGATTCCTAATTCAACCGCGATTTCCTGGCTTTTTTTACCGGAGAACCGGCTGAGAAGAAATATTTGACGACATTGGAAAGGCAAACCATCGATTGCCCGATTTATTTCTTTAAACACGATTTCCTGATTTTCTTTATCTATAAAATACTCTATGTTGTTTTCATCTTTAGAACCCTGTTTTTGAATAAATTCCCAGAAAGCCAATTTTACTTTTTCATGTTTTAACGAATTGAGAGCAGCGTGATAGACAGAGCGATACAAATAAGCCTTCATCGATTCCCGGATATCGATCTCTTCCCTTTTTTCCCACAGCATACAAAATAAATTCTGTACAAGGTCCTCCGCCATATCCCGATCCCTGACAATAGATTCGGCATAAAGACACAAACGCACATACCACATCCGGAACAATTGTCCAAACGCTTTCTTATCTCCCCTGACAATTGCCTTTATCAAAACCTCTGTATGTTCATTTACCTCCATGGATTCCAGAAAAACGTTCGATTCTTTTTGCGGGAATCCACAAAAAGAATAATTGACAGATGACAATTGATTATTGACAATTATTGGAAGCTTCACTTCCACGAAAAAATAGATTAATAAAGAAAAGCAAAAAGAAAAATTAAACGTATATCCATTGATTTATAATTCAATAGAATAAAATTAAGGCAGTGGTTCATCCTTGTCGGTTGTCAATTATTCCTTGTCAATTGGCCAAGTGCCCGCAGGGTCCAAGGACTTTATAAAATATATGAACTTTATAAACTTTCGACTAAATTAATCGAACCTTTATCTGGTGACAAAGAAAAAAATTTAATTCAAGTAATCCTACAATTTACGACGGATTATTTCGAAAAATTCTTCTAAGCGTCTCTTCAGACAATACTCCATATCGTTACAAGAATCCTCTGGACAAGTATTCAAAACGATTACATCTTGTATATATAGAAAGGCAATTATATATATTTACACTTATAGAGGTAGGTCTATTCCGTTACTAGTTCGTCTGCGGTAATCGGAATTGGCGACCCGATCACTTCTGTCGGTAGTCTGTCTTTTTCTTTCACTGACCGGTGGTGTCTGACGGAAACGTAACGTAAAGTTTTTTTGCGAAGTGAGGAGTTCCGCCGGCCAGTGAGTTCTTCTCTTGCTCGGAAAAACAAAAGATTTTGTTTTTCCGAGCAAGAGAAGAACCGATGAAATCAACGGAAGCCTTACCGGACTGTTCCAGGCGAACCGGTCTGACGATATAAAACCCGGAAGCGGAATAGAAAGAAAAAATAAATCTACATTTAGGGTAAACATGTATATAAACACCTATTCTTTTGCAGATTCCCGTAAAAAATCGAAAGATCTCCCGTCGTTTAAGAACATTCCAACTCCAACAATCCTTTTTTAGCATCAAGACCACCCCCATAGCCTGTCAATTTACGGTTACTACCGATCACCCGATGGCAAGGTACGAATATTGAAATAGGATTAGTAGCATTTGCCGATGCGACAGCACGTACCGCCTTCGGATGATGGATACGACGAGCAAGTTCGCTGTAAGAAATAGTTGTACCATAGGGTATTTTCATCAGTTCTTCCCATACGGTACATTGAAATTCCGACCCAGTAAAGACGAGCGGAATGTCGAACGTTTTACGATGTCCTGCAAAATATTCATCAAGTTCTCCCATCGCCCGTTCGATAACATCGGAAGTTCCCTCTTCATACACTGCATTCAGATGTCGTTGTATGCGTCGGTCTATTGTATGACGACGTTTCTCTACCGCCCAATCGCAAATACAGAGCTTGTCATCGTAAGAACCGACAAACATCTCGCCCACAGGGGACTGATAGCGTGTAATTTTTATAATTTCCATATTATTCTTTTTATCGTAATATTTTTCTTTCATACCTAATCCTGCACGGTCTACCTCCGACTTACCAGTTTTTTAACATATCGTTAAATATACTGTTCTTTACTATCGTTTGTATCCTATGGTTCTTCCCCGATTATTATCGCTATTTTCCGGGCATTCTTCAAATCACCGGCAATAATATGTTTCAATAGTTTTTCATGCGAGGCTTATGAATTTATGAAACAATCCGTACTGTCATAAATACGCTTGAATTCCGAAAACAAATGGATCGAAACAGAACGATAAATGTCCGCCAAAGATTTTTTTGTATAATCATACACCTGCTTTATTAATCATACCATCAGATGATTTGTAAAAGTATATATTTTCATAAAAAGAATAAAAAAATAAATGATAAAATCTTTGACTATCGGCATCTAGCAAATTATTTTGTGATTCATACTCGTTTTCCGAGCATAAAATACTGAAAAGAGAATCTCGATCATTAGTAATTACTGAAAATCAAACAACTCCTAAATCATTATTTTTCAAAAACATTGCTAAAAATTTATTCTTCAACAAACTATATCGAATCGTTTAAAATATAAAATAACAAGACATTTTTTCAATCATTCCGTAGAAACACCAGAAAGAAAGAGGTCAAAACTAAAGAGCTATGTTAGAAACATTGAATAACTGGATTATTTCTGCGAACGATTGGATTTGGACATACCTATTAATTATCCTTCTGATTCTGATCGGTTTATATTTTACGTTTAAAAGCCGTTTTGTACAATTCCGCTATTTCGGAGAAATGTTCAGGTTATTAGGCCAGGGAGTCAGTAACGGCAAAGGTAAAAATTCCGTTTCTTCGTTCCAGGCTTTCTGTATAGCGACCGCCTCCCGGGTAGGAACGGGTAATTTAGCCGGAGTAGCGACTGCCGTTGCTTTAGGAGGTTCCGGGGCTGTTTTCTGGATGTGGGTACTGGCCCTGATCGGTTCTGCCTCGGCTTTCGTCGAGTCGACTTTAGCTCAAATTTATAAAGAAAAAGGTGAACGCTCATTCATCGGAGGCCCCGCCTTCTATATCGGAAAAGGACTAAAAAAGAAAGGCCTGGCCCTGCTTTTCGCCTTCATTATTATCATCACTTTCGGCTTGGTCTTCAATTCCGTCCAAGCCAATACCATCGCAATCGCTTTTCACGAGATATACGGAACCGGCCAATTAGGTCCGGCCATCATCCTGACCTTTTTCACGCTAATCACTATTTTCGGAGGGATACACCGGATAGCACGGGTAGCGGGTATCATCGTTCCGTTTATGGCGATTGCCTATATTTTAGTGGCCTTATTCATTTTATTCAATCATATGACCGCTATCCCGGCCCTGATCGGCCATATTTTCTCTAATGCTTTCGGAATAGAGCAAGTTGTCGGTGGAGGACTCGGGGCAACGATCATGCAAGGAGTAAGGCGAGGCTTATTTTCCAACGAAGCGGGGATGGGTTCCGCTCCCAATGCTGCAGCCACAGCAACCGTTTCCCATCCGGTAAAACAGGGGCTGATACAAGCCCTGAGTGTATTCACCGACACCATTGTCATTTGTAGTTGCACCGCTTTTATCATCTTACTTTCGGACCTTCCTCTCGATGGAACCTTGAAAGGCATTCAACTGACCCAGGCCGCCGTCGGCCATGAAATCGGTCCCTTCGGAGCTCAGTTTATCGCTTTCTGTATTCTTTTATTCGCCTTCAGTTCGATTGTCGGCAATTATTCCTACTGTGAAACCAATTTGTTCTTTATATCACGGCATCCGGCCGGTCTGCAAATCTACCGGATAGCCGTCGGAGGAATGGTGTTTTTCGGTTCGGTAGCCGGTTTGGACATCGTCTGGAATCTGGCAGACCTATTTATGGCCCTCATGACCCTGATCAACCTGATCGCCCTCATCTTTCTTGGTCATTTAGCTTTAAAAGCCCTAAAAAACTACAACGATCAAAAACGCCGGGGTATCAAAAGCCCGGTATTCAAAGCCAGCGATATCCCGGAAATAGAAGACCAACTTTCTGAATGGAAGTAGTGCTGAGCGTGAATCTTATTTTATTGTTAAAATAGCGCATTCTTCTTATAACGATTCCGAATATCTGATTTCATTTTTTAATTTTGTGACAACATTTATAAAAGTCAAATTCTTAAAATAGAGCATCATGAAAAAAGTTATTAATTCACCGAAAGCACCGAAAGCGATCGGTCCTTACAGCCAAGCTATTGAAGTAAACGGAATGATCTATATCAGCGGTCAGCTGCCCGTAGACGTAAATACCGGTAAATTCGCCGAAGGCGGTATCCAGGAACAAACCGAACAATCTTTAAAAAACATCGGTTATATTCTCGAAGCTGCCGGTTGTACTTATGATAATGTAGTAAAAACTACCTGTTTGCTAAGCGACATCGCTAATTTCAAAGCCATGAACGAAGTCTACGCAAAATATTTCACCCAGGATTGCCCGGCTCGTGCTGCTTTTGCCGTAAAAGATCTGCCTATGGGAGCTTTGGTTGAAATCGAAGTCGTAGCTGCCAAATAAGTAGCATACGACATTCCGGTTGATCAGCGTTCTTTCTTCCTAATCAAGTTTGAAGGACCGCTGATCATTTTTATATCTTCGCCGTCATTCCCAGATAAACCCCGATAAAATAAGGAATCAGCCATACCCACCAAACAATGACACTGAAACGGCTGAAATTGCGTTTCGCCCGGGCGGAACCTTTCCGAAATGTCCAGAAAGCCCACAACGCATGAATCGCCATTAGAAACACGGCAATACTACCTAAAACAGCATGTAAACGGTTGTCCTGACCGGTAAGCCGTACCAGCTCTGCCATAAAAGCAGTACCGACAAAATCACACACCAAACCTAATCCAAAAGCAGTCACGTGCCACCCTTTCAAACGCCCCTGTATACGTTCACTCCATACCCCTACGGAATAAAAGATCAAAGCCATTGAAATAATAACGATCGCAGCCAACAAAAACTCATCATCATACGTTGTCAATCCCATGTCATTTGTATTTACTTATAACAAATACGCACAAACCGACAAACATGTTTCTGACAATCCAACTAACTTTTATCCTCATAAGTCGTCAGCCATTGCTTCAATTCAGTGGTCCGGTTCATCCGGTCCATAGAAAATTCCTGACTACGGATATCGATGACCTCGTATAATTCGATGATCTTCCGATAGAGGATCGCCTGAATCCCGGCATCTGTCAGCCTCCGGGCATCCCGGTAAATCAATTCGGTCAACATTTCCAATTTATAGATCGGATCGTCTGCAAAAAAAGTCGTGATCTCTTCGGTATCGGCCTGGATAAACCAATCCCGGTCTTTGTTGAAATAAGAAGCATACATTCCGGCATAAGGCGACTCGTCGTTCATCTGGCGCTTACCGTCCCGGACATCGTCCAATTCCTCGAAGAAAGTCTTTATAACTGTGGCTATCAAATCTCTTGCTAACATAGTGGTTTCGAGTTGCTGAATTTTAGGTAAAGATATAAGCTTTCGATTAAAAACGATAGTTTTAAAGAAAAAATTTATCTGCCTGATTCTTTGCATCCAACTATTTTTTATAAATAATCTCTATAAATTTATAAAAATAAAGTATTTGTTTATTACTTTTATATGCGTTAAAATTGCAGTGTAAAAGTGCGATACTAAATCATTTTAATCAATAAGACTATGAGTATTAAAGGAACGAAAACCGAACAAAATCTGTTAAAATCATTTGCCGGAGAGTCACAGGCCCGGAGCCGTTATACTTTTTTTGCCAGTGTAGCTAAAAAAGAAGGTTATGAACAAATCGCCGGTGTTTTCATGGAAACTGCCGAGCAGGAAAAAGAGCACGCGAAGAAATTCTTCAAATACCTCGAGGGAGGAATGGTAGAAATTACCGCCAGTTATCCGGCCGGTATAATCAGTACGACAGCTGAAAATCTGAAAGCAGCCGCCGATGGAGAGAATGAAGAATGGGCAGATCTGTACCCGGAATTTGCTCAAATAGCACAGGAAGAAGGTTTCCCGCAAATCGCCAATACTTTCCGTCAGATTGCAAAGGTCGAAGCCGAACACGAAGCTCGCTACCGCAAACTACTGGAACGGGTAGAAACCGGTAAAGTTTTCGAACGGGATGAAGAGATCGAATGGCAATGCCGTAATTGCGGATACGTATTGAAAGGCAAGAAAGCTCCGATGAAATGCCCGGCATGCGAACATCCTCAGGCTTATTTCGAACCGAAAAAAAATAATTATTAAGAATTTAACAAAACAATGTAAATTATATCAACCCGGCAGCGCTATTTACCGGAAAATATCAAATTTATATCGTTTGCAAGCCAAAAAGAGTCGTTAAAAACGGCTCTTTTTTATTTATTTCTTATAACTTTGGCGGCATCGTGGGGATTATATTTTAATCTAAATAAAAAACTATGACTGAAAAAATTTACAAACTTTTGAAAGACTCTCCTGCTATGCGCTGGACAGCCTTGGTATTATTAGCCTCGGCGATGTTCTTTGCCTACATGTTCGTAGACATCTTATCACCTCTACAGGCCATGTTGCAAGAAACAAAAGGCTGGGACCCGGCAGCCTACGGGACCTATCAGGGAAGTGAAACCTTTTTGAATGTATTTGTTTTCTTCCTGATCTTTGCCGGTATTATCCTGGATAAAATCGGAGTACGTAACACCGCCTTACTATCCGGCGCCCTGATGGTAATCGGTGCTTACCTCAAATACTGGGCCGTATCCGAGGGTTTCACCGGAGGGGCTACCGATGAATATCTCAAAAATTTCTGGAATTTCTTCCCTTTCTATGAAGGCATGCCTTCTTCGGCTAAAATGGCTGCTTTAGGCTTTATGATCTTCGGTTGTGGGGTAGAAATGGCAGGTATAACCGTATCGAAAGGTATCGTCAAATGGTTTAAAGGTAAAGAAATGGCTTTGGCGATGGGACTGGAAATGGCTATCGCCCGTATCGGTGTTGCAGCAGCCGTACTGATCTCTCCGGCAATCGCCAATATGGGAGGTGTAAAAGATGTGTCCCGCTCTGTTTTATTCTGTGTCATCCTATTGCTCATCGGTTTTATTGCTTTCTGTGTCTATTTTGTCATGGACAAAAAACTGGAAAAACAAATGGGAGAAAGTGGAGAAGAACCGGAAGAACCCTTCCAAATCAAGGACCTGGGATTGATTTTTTCCAGTAAAGTATTCTGGATCGTCGCCTTACTGTGCGTGTTATATTATTCCGCGATTTTCCCATTCCAGAAATATGCCATCAATATGTTGCAATGTAATCTGGATTTTACAGCCGAAAAAGCAGGTATGATCTTTTCTGTATTTCCCTTAGGAGCGGCAGCCATTACACCGCTATTAGGTAACTTCCTGGATCGTAAAGGGAAAGGTGCTTCGATGTTAATCTACGGAGCTTTTCTGATGATTATCTGTCATCTGGCTTTTGCCCTGGCCTTACCGGCTTTAAAAGGCAGTATTGCCGGGCCGATCGTCGCTTTCACCTCTATCGTGCTGTTAGGAATTTCTTTCTCTCTGGTACCGGCTGCGTTATGGCCCAGTGTTCCCAAATTGGTAGACAACCGTCTATTGGGTTCTGCTTATGCCGTGATATTCTGGATTCAGAATATCGGTTTATTCGCTTTCCCGATGATCATCGGGAAAGTATTGGCAGCAGTAAACCCCGGTATCGAAGATCCGTTGCAATATAACTACACCGTTCCGATGCTGATTTTCGCCAGCCTCGGCGTATTCGCACTGTTCCTGGGTTTGTGGTTAAAAGCAGAGGACAAGAAAAAAGGATATGGTTTGGAATTACCCAATATCAAGAAAGATTAGAAATAAGAAATGATAAATCAGATAACGGGAATTACGATGTAGTTCCCGTTATTTTTTGTAAATTTGTTGAATAGTTGCAAAACAAGTAAATGATGAATAGAATCACTCAATTATTCGGTATCGAATATCCCATCATCCAGGGAGGAATGGTATGGTGCAGTGGCTGGCGGCTGGCTTCGGCCGTAAGTAATAACGGAGGTCTCGGTTTATTAGGCGCCGGCTCGATGCATTGCGATACGTTAACGGAGCATATCCGCAAGATGAAAGAGGCCACTGACCGCCCATGGGGGGTAAATGTGCCGTTACTTTATCCGGAAATCGATAAACTCATGGGAATATTAGCGGACGAACAGGTAAAGATCGTGTTCACTTCTGCCGGTAGCCCTAAAAAATGGACTTCTTTTTTGAAATCTCACGGTATGACGGTCGTTCACGTCGTCAGCAGCGCCTTATTCGCTCAAAAATGTGAAGAAGCCGGATGTGATGCCATAGTTGCCGAAGGCTTCGAAGCAGGAGGACATAACGGACGGGAAGAAACCAGTACGCTGACTCTGATCCCGAACGTCGCTGCTCATTGCCGCCTTCCGCTGATCGCTGCAGGGGGTATCGCTTCCGGTAAAGCAATGCTGGCCGCCATGATATTGGGAGCCGAAGGGGTACAGATCGGAAGCCGGTTCGCCGTAGCTACCGAATCGTCCGCTCATCCGAATTTCAAACAGCAGGTGTGGAAAACTCCTGAAGGAGGGACGATGCTGGCCCTGAAAAAAATAGCCCCAACCCGATTGATTAAAAATGAATTTTACGAACAAGTCAAAACACTGGAAGACCAAGGAGCAGACTCCGATACCCTGAAAGAGCTGCTGGGCAAAGGAAGAGCTAAACAAGGGATCTTCGAAGGCAATCTGGCAGAAGGCGAACTCGAAATAGGACAAATCGCTTCGATGCTCAAGGGCGAAGAAAGTGTAGCCGAGATCATGCAGGACTTGCTCCGGGATTATAACCAAAGTATAAACCGATGCAGCAATTCAGTCTCCTTCTGACTTCCGGCAAAATAAAAATAATGATATACTATGATCCAATTTTCCCGTCATATTCTCGATAATGGCCTGACAGTTATTTGCCATACCGACAAAAGTACCCCTTTCGTCTCGGTAAACGTACTTTATAAGGTCGGTTCACGCAATGAACAAGCGGACAAAACCGGTTTCGCCCATTTATTCGAACACCTGATGTTCGGCGGTTCCACTCATATCGAAGACTATGACAAACATGTGCAGCTGGCCGGAGGAGAAAGCAATGCCTACACGACCAATGACCTGACCAACTATTACATCACCATACCTGCCTCGAATATCGAGACAGCTCTTTGGCTGGAATCCGACCGTATGGCAGGTTTGAACCTTTCGCCATCTTCCCTGGATATACAAAAACATGTCGTTATCGAAGAATTCAAACAACGCTATCTGAATAATCCTTACGGAGACCTATGGCTGAAGCTGCGTCCCCTGGCTTACAAAGTGCACCCTTATCGATGGGCTACGATCGGAGTATCGCCGGAACATATAGAAAGGGCAACCCTGGAAGATGTCGGGGCTTTTTTCCGGCAATTCTATGCACCCGACAACGCAATCATCAGCATCTGCGGTAATATCGCAGAAGACAAGGCTTTAGAGTTGGTAAAAAAATGGTTCGGCGACATTCCACCAACCCACGGACCGGTTAGTCACATCCCTGCCGAACCCCGGCAAACAGAGGAACGCCGTTCGATCGTCCCGGATAACAATGTGCCGGCAGACGCTATTTATAAGGTATTTCACATGGGTGGACGGGATAGCGACGATTTTTATGCCTGTGATATCATCTCCGACATTTTATCCAACGGGCAATCTTCACGTCTCTACGTCAACCTGATCAAAAACCAACGTTTATTTTCCGGTATAGACGCCTATGTCTCGGGCGACCGGGATCCGGGATTATTCATTTTCAGTGGTAAACTATCCGAAGGTATCGACATCCGTCAGGCAGAAGCGGCAATAGACCAGGAAATCGAGCATTTTATAAAGGATGAAATTACCGTTCGGGAGGTGGAAAAAATCATCCATAAAACCGAAGCCCGCATCTCTTATAGTGAAATCAGCTATCAAAGTAAAGCCAGCAATCTAGCCTTTTTCGAGTTTCTAGGAGACGTCGACCTGATCAATACAGAAGGTAAACGTTATAACGATATTACGGTCGACAAAATCAAAACTACTGCCAGAGAACTATTCCGAAAAGAAAATTGTTCTACCCTTTGGTATCTGAAAAAATAACTGTTTTCACGACAGAAAAAGATAATCTAAAACCAAGCCTATGATGCCCAACCGAAATATAGCCCCAAGAATAACTCCGCTATCCACTCCGAGTCTCCTGCCCTACCAATGCCTGATATTGGCCAACGGAACAGAAATCTTTTACCTGAACGATCCATTACAGGAAGTTTTTAAAATCGACGTTGTCTTCGAGGCCGGAATCTATTATCAATCCCAACCCCTGGTTGCCTCGACTACAGTCAATATGCTGAACGAAGGCACATTGCACCATTCAGCAGAAGCAATCGCCGACCAGTTCGACTATTACGGAGCCTATGTGGATTTCAGTTGTGGCCTGAATAAAACCGAAGTAAGCCTGCTTTCCCTGAATAAATATGCCACAGAAACATTGACCATGCTGGCAGAAATCATTACAGAAAGTAATATTCCAGACAAAGAACTCGAGATATACCTGACGAATAAACGCCAGGAATACTTGGTCAACCTGGAAAAAACCAGCTATCTGGCCAAACAAAAATTTTCCGCCCTGATCTTCGGGGAAGATCATCCCTATGCCAACCGGATCGAGGAAAGTGATTATCAACGAATCACCGTTTCCCTCATCCGCGATTTTTATCACCGGTATTATCAAGCCGGACAATTCCGGATTTTTATTTGTGGTCATGTAAACGAAGGACTGTTAAATACGGTAACCCGTTTATTCGGAAATCTTCCCATTCCGTCCCCCGGGAATATTTCAAAAAAACTACCGTTTCATGCAGCTCAACCAGGCCGTTATCATGTATCCAAAGAAAACTGTGTCCAATCCAGCATCCGCATCGGTAAATCCAGTGTACGGCTGACAGACGACGATTATGCCGGTTATATGCTTTTGAACACAATTTTGGGTGGTTATTTCGGATCACGCCTGATGTCGAATATCCGGGAAGAAAAAGGATATACTTACGGGATCGGCTCTTTCAATGTCTCTCTGCCCCAAAGAAGTTATTGGAGTATCACCACCGAAGTCAATAACGAATATACAGAAGCAACGATCGAGGAAATCTTTAAAGAAATACACAAACTCCGGACAGAAACAGTGCCTGCCGAAGAACTGAATCTGGTGAAAAATTATTTATACGGCGATTTACTCCGTGAATTAGACGGGGTATTCGCTCAAAGCGATTCCTTAAAACATAAACTGAATTACGGTTTGGACAATAGCTTTTATATCGGGATCATTGAAAAAATCAGACAATGCACCCCCGAAGCGATACTGGAATTGGCCGACAAATATTGGAACCCTGAAGAGATGTATATCGTCACTGCCGGACAACCTTAACCTACCCGGTAAGGGACAGGAGATCGGCCGGAAGATGGAAATACATGATTCGTTTGGTATAGTTTTTGTTTTCTAACTATCAAACAACTAAATAATAAGACCATGAAAAAACTTATTTTTATTTCGTTATTATTCTCTATTCTGTCCCTCTCTGTTTCCGCACAGAAACCCACCAAGGCAGAAAAAGCAGCGCAACTGGAACAAGAATTTCAGCAGACCCGGCAATTGATTGAAAGCAATCATTTCCAATTCGAACTCAACCGGGTATATCCCCAGGGTGGCCAAGATCTCAGCCGTTTCAATCCCAGAGGTAAGTTCGTTATTACCGACTCGGTCGCTAAAGGTACCCTTCCCTTTTTCGGCCGGGCTTATTCCCTTCCCTACGGTGAAGGCGGAGGCATTGAATTCGACGGGGTGATGAAGGACCAATCCCTGAAAATCGAACACAAAAAGAAAAGAAAAATCCTGATTTACCGTTTTTCTATCACCGCCAAAAACGATACATACCAGATTTCCATGGAAATTTCAGGAGGTGGGAATTGCTCGGTAAACCTGAACAGCAACAATCGGGCACAAATTTCCTATTCCGGGACCGTCAGTCCGGTTAAAGACGAAACAGGAAAGTCGTAAAAATCGTTCCCCGGACAGTGCAACCCGATATCGGAATTACCGTACAACTGAGAAATAAATCTTTATGGTATGGTAAAATTCTTTTTCACCGGTTTGCTCTTCTGGGGTATCTTTCTCTCCCCGACAGCCCAAAACAACCAACGAATCACCAATTTCGGCATTATAAAAGAAAAAGTCGACAGCAATCGGTTCAAAATGCAATATACGATTGCAACAACTCATCACACTTTTTATCTACAACCAACCACTCCCTACAGTGACCAAAATATTCGGATCGCTCAAGACAGTGCATTCGTAATTATCCGCGACAGCATCGCTGCCGGATATCTACCGTATTTCGGAAGCGGCTATTCTATCCCCCAAACCGGAAACAGAGGAATCATTTTCAGTAATACGATGCAGGATTTGACCCGACAAACACGCGGAAAAGGAAGACGCCAGAGTATTTTCTATCAATTCAGCGTCGTCGGAAAAAACGATACTTATAAACTCAGCATAGATATCAGACACGACGGCACTTGTTACCTCTTCATCAACAGCCTCAAACGCAGCCCAATCTCCTACACCGGACAAATCGTGGAACAGGAATAGAGTTGCTGGGGTAATAGAGTTACTGAGTTAATTGAGTTACTGAGTTGCTGAGTTGATTGAGTTATTGAGTTATTGAGTTATTGAGTTGATTGAGTTATTGAGTTATTGAGTTGATAAGTTGTTGAATTGATAAGTTGTTGAGCTTCTAATGTTATGATCTACAATTATTTAGTAGTAATCATCCTCTGTAACTTTTGTTCCCCTTTAACTCTCTAACTCAGCAACTCTATTAACTCAGCAACTCTATTAACTCAGTAACTCTATTAACTCAGCAACTCTATTAACTCAGCAACTCTATTAACTCAGCAACTCTATTAACTCAGCAACTTATCATAAATCAGCTTCAACACATTAACATGAGCTTCCCGTTCGCTTTTCGAAGAACCGTCTAAGTGTCCGAAAAAGCGATGTTCTGCAACTTCTATTCCACAAAATTCAAAAATTCCCTGATCGGAAGTTTGTTTCATCGATTGCAACATTCCAATCTTGTCATAATAATCATAAGGAAATCCCATGTTATTGAGGATAACGACCTTTTTACCTGCCAGGAGCCCCTGTAACTGCCCTTCCTCATCCATATTATAAGCAAATCCTTTGGTAAATACCCGGTCGATATATCCTTTCATCAGAGCAGGCATACCGGTCCACCAAATCGGATATATAAAAGTCAATAAATCAGCCCACTGGATATAATCCTGTTCTACTTTCACTTCTTCCGGAATTTGACCGTGTTTTACCGCATCGAAATCGGATTGCTCTAAAACCGGATGAAAACCGATATTATACAAATCCCGGACATTCATTGCATTTCCGGACATTTCTGTCAACTCCATCACCGCCTCTTTATAAGCTGCACTCAAAGATTTAGGGTTCGGATTACAATAAATAATCAAATGTTTGAGTTGTTTTTTTGCTTCCATAGTTTTCTGTATTATCACAAAACCAATAATTTCAAAGTATCTTCCTTAATTAAACGCAGACTTTCCTACCCTTGTTGCAAAACCATTTGACAAAACTCGGAAAAATAGGTTTGAAGTGTAATTAGTTTGTAAAACTCTATCCATTGCTATCGTTTTACCCATTTTCCCCGTCAATCCTTCCTGAAATTTTAAAACATTTTTATACTTGAATTCGTTTGCATATAAAAATATACAGATTAGGAGTTATTTCTACTAAAAATAAAATATTTTCGCATCATAAAACAGAATAATATATGATTGATTTTAAACCGATCGCAACAACTGATAAAGAATTACTTACCTCGTTTATACTTCCTTCGGACGAACAAGACTGTGACTTTTCCTTTGCTAATTTATGCAGTTGGCATTTCATGACGGAATCCAGTTATGCCCTTATCGAGGATCATTTAGTGATTCGTTTCGTCACTTCTGAAGGCAACCATGAATATTTCATGCCTTTGGGAGAAGGAAGTCCGATTCCGGTTATTGAAGCTTTGGAGGCGTGTGCCCTCTCTGAAAACGAACCCTTGTGTTTACGGGGAGTACAACCGAAGATACAAGATAAATTGGAGCAATACTTCCCCACTTTATTCGAATATACGAGCAACCGGGATTATTTCGATTATATTTACCGTCGTCAGGATCTGGCCGAATTAAAAGGCAAGCATTATCAGCCCAAACGGAATCATGTCAATAAATTCAGGAAAGAGTACCGATACAACTATGAGCCGCTAACCCCGGACCTTATTCCGGTATGCTTACAGTTCGAATCGGAATGGTGTATGAAACACGGCTATATCGAAAACGAAAACATCCGGAACGAACGGCGTGCTTTGACTTATGCCTTACATCATTTCGAAGAACTGGATTTGACAGGCGCTGTGATCAGTGTCGACGGCAAGATTGCAGCTTTCACTTTCGGAGCCCCTATCAGCCACAACACCTTCGGGGTGCATTATGAAAAAGCAGATATCAATATCGACGGTATTTACAGTGCGATCAACCAGGAATTTGCATCACATCTACCGGAACAATACATTTACCTGAACCGTGAAGAAGATCTGGGTATTCCCGGTCTCCGCCAGGCAAAACTCTCTTATCATCCTGTATTATTACTCGAAAAGACAAAAGCCATCAAAAGACAGGCCATTTGAAAACACTAAATCCGGAGAGATGAATAAAAAACAGCAAGTTATGGAATTATGGCGCCGGTGTTTTGAAGACACGGACGAATTCATTCGGTTTTACTTCGAACGAAAGTATAGCGACGCCAACTCACTGATTTACGAAGAAAACGGGAAAGCCCTGTCAGCCCTGCAAATGCTTCCTTATCCCATGCGTTGGGAAAATGTCACGGTTGATACATCTTATATCTCGGGAGCATGTACCCTACCCGATGTCCGCAACCGGGGCTTTATGACCCTGCTCCTCCAAAATGCTTTGCAGGAGATGTACGACCGCGGGATTGCCTTCAGCACCCTGATTCCGGCTGAAGATTGGTTATTCGGTTATTATGCAGGCCAAGGATATGTTACCGTCTTCGATTATGCCCTTCACACTTATACCCCTGCTAATCAAACTATACCCAATACTCTTTCACTCACTACTTCCGATCGTTTCGACGCAAACTTTGCCCGGAATTTATTTCCCTATTTCGACCAGGAGATGAGTAAAAGGAATTATTGTATCCAACATCCTTATAACGATTATATTACCATTGTCGAAGAAGCTTACCTGTCGGAAGGACAACTCTGGGCTACTTACCGCCAAAATGTACCGACCGGTTGGGCCTTGGCTGTACCTGAAAAGGACAGGGTTTGTGTCAAAGAATTGTTATTCGACACCGAACAGGAGAAGGCAGAACTCCTACAGAACATTCATGCCTTTTGGCCTGACAAGACCTTAGTTTACAAAACTCTCCCTGCAGTTTCAGGTAACATCAGTCTGGGTATGGCCCGTCTGACACATGCCCCACAAATGTTGCAATATTTTGCCCGGCTTCATCCGGAAGTCGCTTTCACGCTCAAGCTGAACGATCCTCAAGTACCGTCCAATAACGGAATATACACCATTGCCAGCGGGAATTGTATACACACAGACCAAATTTCCGGACCGATCGACAGTGAAACGGATATTCCGGTCCTCACCCAAGCCTTATTGGGATATCATCCTGATATCTTACCGGCTCCTTTAAACCGATTATTCCGGGAAGCAAGGCCCTATATGAACTTAATGTTGGATTAGACTTACTCTGTAACAGGAAGTTTGAACGGGATTGTCAATAAAATTTCCTTTTCTGTATTTTCCCATTTACCGGGATATTCTTCTACCAAACGAATTGCCTCACGGTTGCATGAGGGCGATAAACGTTGAATGAGTTTGATCCGGGCAGGTAAACCTTTTCGATTCAAGCGCACGGTCAATTGTATCTCGCCTTGCAGTTTTTCCAAACGGGCATCTTCGGGATAACGCAAAGAATCCGCGACATAACGGTTGAATTTTTTCATCCATCCGGCATGATCTATGACAACTTCTTGTCTGAATTTCCTCTCACCTGCTCCTCTGCTCTTCGTATGGACAATCCTTGTCCGACGCTCTTTACGGGTATTTTTTTCCAACATAAGGCTATCCAAGTATACAGATTTCGTTCCTACGGCATCGGCATCGTTTTTTTTCTTTTTATCTTTCTTTTGGGTATCTGCCTTAGGCAAAGTCACTGCATATCCGGTTATCGGCTGTTTCCGCCGAAGATCGGCCGGTTTCAGAACACAAGAGTCAAACGCTTGCCTAGCCGCTTCGTTTGTGACGGCCATTGCTACAGGCTCCGACAATACATCCGCACTTCCGGATTCATCGGATTCCGAATCCATATCCTCAACAGCTTGCACTTGTCGGTAAAATACTTGTTTTTTCTCAGCTATTTTCCCGATAATCTTCCGTACAGGCAGAGTTACAGTATCGGTCACACCTCGTTCATCCAGCTGTGCCGCCATCAATTGTAAACTATCCGGACGAATAATCGGTTCACTTTTATCCATTTCTGCCACGACAACTTCTTGTTGCCGAAGGGCACTCTTGTTCATCAAGATAACCGCAAGTCCCGCCAGCAACAGCAAAGAAGCCGCTGCCACCCAGCGATATAAACGCACAGTCTTATTCCCTTCCCTTTTCTTCATTCGTTTTTGCAACTGCTGTACGATTTTCTCATGATCCGCCTTCACAGTAGTCAATCCTTCGACAGCTTCATACAAAAAAGGATCGGACAACATCTCCCGTTCGAACCGGTTAGCTCGCTTTCCGGTTCTTTCTCCCTGAAGATATTCCCATATGTCGCTTTGTCTACTCATTGGCCTTTATTCCTTTTCGTTCGAGACACAATTGCAAATTACGTTTTCCATTCTGTATAAAGCTTTTGACCATCTTCAAAGTAAAACCCGAAGTTTGCCCGATTTCTTTATAAGACAGTTCATCCATAAAAAAATAACGAATGCAAAGCCGTTGTTTCTCAGGCAAAGCTTCCATACACTCCTGTAATGCTTTCTCCTGCCGATCGGTCTCTCTGCTGTATTCAAGATTAAAGTCATCGCAAAATTCCATAAATTTTTCGTCTAATCCGACAAAATTATTTCCACTCCGCCGTCGCAATTCCATTAAGCAATAATTGCGCACACAACTATACAACCAGGCTTTAAATACCTGTATATCGTGATGCAATACTTTTTCGAACAGCTCTTCCCAAATCTGCATCACAGCATCCTGAGCATCCGGTACATTCTTCAGATACTTCAAAGCCACGCCGTATACCAAAGGCATATAACGCTCGTACAACCCGATTAAATAGTCCGGTTTCCGAGTACGGCGATAAAAGCTCAACAACTCTGCGTCACTGTATTTATGGAGATCTTTATTCACTAGCCAATAAATGGTTTACAAAGATAAAATAAATTCATTTATATAGAGACCGAATTTTAAATTCGATTTCTCTACCCAGAAAAAGGAAACGGTTTCGTTGCTTAGCCTTCAATTCGAATCAACGACTAAAGTTTTTTAACAGGAACTGCAAATCCTCTCAACAAGAACGGAGTAAATCTCAGCAAACCGAAAATTTCTAAACAACTAAAATCCAGAATTAAATGTTTTATAAAGTCCTTGAACCCTGCGGGTGCTTTTTCAACAGTCGCTGATACGGCCGGCCGGAACCGAAGGTTCGTTAAAAAGAGACCACAGACTTTATTAAATTCCGAAAAGTCACCTAACCCTAAACCGGGTTCTAACGTTAAAACCATTGAAACGAATCAATAAATTTTAATCGTATGCAAGAAGAATACAAACCTGCCGCAATTTATTCACCGATATCTATCGGAAACTGGATTATCTCACTGATTTTGACAATGATCCCGATCGTTAATATTATCATGCTGTTTGTCTGGGCTTTCAGTAACGGTACTAATCCTACAAAAGCCAATTGGGCAAAGGCTGCATTAATACTTATTCTGGTTTGGATCATCCTGGGAATTATCTTCGGAGGATATTTTATGCGAATGTTTTACGGGAATTATCCGACATATTAAAAAGATTACAGATAGACAGACGTCAAGCCTAAACGTTTTTTTAGTTACAACGGTTACAGTAGTTAAAATCAACCTTTAGGGGACCTTTTTAACTATTGAAACCGCTGGAACTATTTAAGATGCAGACATTTATTGTTTAGAATTCCTTCATCATTACTTAGAGAACCGAAAATTCTGTTGCGATAAAATCCTTCGGATTTTCTGTTGAAAATTTTATCTTAAAGTTCGAATTGCAGAATAAAAACAGGTATTTATAAGCACAAATATGTATATAACTGCCTATTTTAGTATTTTTCACCGTATAGTCAACGAATACTGGCTTATCTTTACAAACTGCTCATTCTCTCCCCTAAGTGAGTAAAGGGCGACTTATTTTTGTAGTAGCGAATTATAAATCTTAAATTTACTGCTATAAAAACTATAATTTGCAAAATGAATCGTGCACATTTATAAAACGAAATGTGTACAATTTATTCGGTCAACTATACGACATACACACACAATTACATATGATACACACCGAACAGCAGACGAAACCCTTCCTCCGGCATTGCTTGCAGCAGTTTACAGCTCTCTTTATCTCTGTCAACACCATATTTCTTCATAATACGCCCTTCGATGAAACAACAAAGATAGCGAAATACTCACAAAAAAGCCATTCCAACGCTTTCCAACTCTTTTCGAAGCACCGGAATGACTTAACACCATTCAAACTATTCCCCCGACTTATATTATTTCAGTTGATTCAACCAGTTGACAATCTCCTGCAGCACTGCCGGAGCAATGGTCTCTTCAATATCGGAATACTCTACGGGAGAACCGGTAACGGCAGGCTGGAACATGTGGTTCAAGCCTGGGAAAACAATGGTCTTCACCTGAGTGTTACCATTCTCTGAAATCCCTTTCCTGATAAACTCCAGATTTTCCACCGGCACCTGACAATCCTTGTCTCCATTGAGTGCCAACACCGGGCATGTAATTTCCGGGAAATCCCACTCGGGATTGTATTTCAACAACTCGATCTTGGCTACATTATACAACTGCTGCGTCGTTGCGGCTGCCTGACCGGCCAAAGGAGTACCATTGAAAAGTTCGGTTAGCTTCCGTTCACAAGTGGCAGCATCTCCCGATTGCAAAACAATATCCTGCGCCTGACGCATATAGTTGTTGTATTTTTCAATAAAATCCTCTTTTACACCGGAAACCTTCAATAATGCCGCCCGCTGCATCAACAACAGTTTGCTGCCGCTTACGCCTCCGCCCGCCAAAGTGATGATAAAAGGCACCTCTTTCCGGGCAGCCATACTGAATGCCACGAAAGCGCCTTCGCTATGCCCGATGACTCCTACACTGTCGGCATTGATTTCCGGACGTTGTTTCAGGTAATTAACCGCAGCCACAGCATCCGCATCTGCATCCGGTAAACCGCTTTCCTTCAAATTGCCGCCGGACTTTCCGACACCACGGTCATCCACACGCAAGGTGGCTATCCCGTGACGGGCCAGATAATCCGCCAGAACGAAAAAAGTTTTGTGCTCTGAAAAAGTGTTATTGCGATCCTGACCGCCACTGCCGGAAATCAACACCACGGCCTTGCACCTGGCTCCACTGGCTGGCCAAGTCAATGTTCCCGCCAAGGTGACTCCATCATCCGCATTCTGAAAAGTCACCTCTTCCGAATGATAAGAAAAAGGCTCTTTCGGAGTCTGCGGACGCTTGAACACCACCGGCGTGCGGGTAAGAAGAAGCTCGAAATCATATCCTTCCCACAAAAAAGTTCCCTTCAGCGAACCGTCGGCCTGAAGCCTGAGAATACTGCGAGTCTGCGCATCCGCAATATTCACCGTCAAAACATGATCCGCCAATTCTACCGCATCCGCCCGATAGGTCTTTTCCGACAAATCTGGAATCTTCAACGTAACCTGATAGCCACCACCGGCCTTTTCGACATGATACTCCAAACGCAAGCGCATATTCTTCAAATCGGGATAACCATACCACTTACCCGTTATATCCTGTGCACCCAGCGTCAGAGAAACGAATAATAAAAACAAAAGCGAAACAATTTTCATAATATACGATATTAAAATACCAACCATATGTCTATAATACGCGCCACCCGACAAAAAGGGGGGAGTACTTTCCCTTTGACCTCACACGTTTCTCTGTTTTTCATCCGTTCTTCCTTTGGTACTCATCTAGCCACAAAGCCACGAGCTACGGAAGAGTTACAGACGAGCCTGCTTTCAAACCAAAAGGAAAGCAGGAGAAACAACAACTCATATCATGGAAAAATCAAAAATATCAGGAAAGGATTTTCAACCATACGGGCAAGTTTTTGCTTGCCGTTTTTTTTATGCTCCTTGACCGTATCTTCAGAAATCCGCAAACGACTGGCAATTTCCGAAATCTTCAATCCTTCCAATGTAAGCTGCATTACGAGACGGCACTGGGGCGGAAGCTGTTCAATCGCTGCCATCAGATTGGCATAGACATCTTCCTCTAACACTTTTTCCCAAAAACTACCCATTTCAGATGCCGTACCCAACAATTCACGCTGATACCGGTCGCGCACCTGCTGCTTTCTAAAATAACTGACACACCTGTTTTTCAAGGCACTGTAAAGGAAATATTTAACCTCATCGCCACTGATAAAACGGTGGGTAGATTCCAATAACGAAATAAACACATCCTGCACCAGATCACAGGCTATCTGATCGTCTTTTACATATCGGATAGCAATGGATTTCAAGGCTACGAAATAAACACCATATAAATGACGGAATGCCCGGTTATCCTTTTGCGCCAAGTAATGTAGAAGGAGTTCTTCGTTCGGAATACGCATAAAATTCATAAATCAATAAAACAAAGTGCTAACTCTTTTTCTCTATTGTAGAATTTCATTTCCTTATCTTTTCATATTTGATTTCATTCTTGTAAAATTTACCATCACCAAGTTTACGGTCATAAATTTCTGAATTAATAGCAAAATTACTAATAATTTCGAGAATATAATATGATTAAAATTCTGAAAATCAAAAAAGAGTGAATACTTAACATTTCAGTCTGCCTTTCTAATTTTCTGGGTAAATTCGTTTACATCAATGTATAAGGCAACGTAGTGCTCTCCCTGTGGTGTCGGGCATTTAAAAACGCTTGTAGAAAAGGCGTTTGCTAATTAAATGATACGTATGTAAAAAGGGGCAGTCCAGTTTGGGATTGCCCCTTTTTCAAGACTTTGTTTCCGATAGGGAAACAAGCATTAATTCAGGTATTCTGTAACGAAAGCACGCAATTTTTCGGCTCTGATGTTCTTGGCTAAAATGCGGTTGTTTTCGTCCAGTACAATAATCGACGGTACGGCATCGATGTTGTATTGTTTCACCACCTCGCACTTCCATCCTTTCAGCGAAGAGACATGTGTCCACTGCATACCGTCCTTCTTGATAGCCTGCACCCAGGGTACCTTACGTTCGTCCAACGACACGCTGACAATAGCAAGCCCTTTGTCCTTGAAGTCATTGTAGAGTTTCACCATGTTGGGATTCTCCATGCGGCACGGTCCGCACCAGGAAGCCCAGAAATCGATAATTTTCAGTTTTCCTTTCACGCTGTAGAGCGACACTTGTTTTCCTTCTGGAGTGGTCAGGGTGAAGTCGGGAGCGGTGGCGGCGATACTTACCTTCTCGAGGTCAGCGATGCGTTCTGCCAGAATCTTTCCGGGAGCTGTCTCTTTAGCCTTGTCCGAAAGAAGCGCGTAAATCTCCTTCAGGGGTTTCAGCTCTATGATCCGTTCCGAGCCTGCCGTTTGCAGATAGGCTGCAAACACATTATCCGCATTCTTGCGTATCAGAGCATTCATCTTCGCGAAAGCGTTCTCTTGTACCTTGTCGACTTTGTCCTGCAGCTCCTTGGTAGTCTTGAAATGCTTTTTGGCTGCCGCCTCTTCCACTTTCTTCTGCAGGGTGCGGCTTGCGGTATTGGCATCTGCCACAATCTGCTGATATTCGTTGAAGTCCTCCTGGAGTTTTCCTCCATGGATATCGCCGACACCGTCGCG
>NZ_LARE01000044.1:0-25833 GCF_000980245.1 Odoribacter sp. N15.MGS-14 | reverse complement strand
GAGGCCTTTGATCGTTGCAGGATCTACAGTGCTTGGATTTACATGATAATAAGCAACTACTTTAGCTCCTATTTTCACTGTTTTGGTTGTATTTTCTTTCCAAATTTCACCGGTTGTAGTCGGGGTTTTGTCAGAAGTGACAATTTCCCATAAGTCAGTAAGAATACCACGGGCTTTCATGGCTTCTACACCATTCAGATAAGCTTGGGGTTCGAATACCAGACTCTTCAGTACGTCTCCGGCCGATAAGGTAAAACTGACTGTTTCGTCACCAAGTACAATAGTTACGGTGTTTCCGGTTTTTTGTATAGAATTTTCTGTCGGTACAGCAATTTCAACATTTGTTTTTTTCTCGTTATAATAAATACAATATTTCCCGTTTTCCGTTTTTACTGTCAGTTTGGTCTCATCGAATCCTGCCGGAGCGTCTGGTATAACGATTTCCAGTTTATCTCCTGATTGTTGACCATCTTTCTCCAGCCAGCATGAGGCTCCGCTTACTTTCAGTTCATACGTCGGAAGAGATTGACCGATAGCGTAAGTCTTGCTATCACCGTTTACCGGTGTTACGGTTAGTTTTCCTGTGGCTGCATCGTAAGTAACCTCCTTAATCAGGCCGTTTACTGTCTCTTTTAAAGTCGTCAGGTCTGTGATTACCCCATCGATCCGATTGTTTAAATTATCGATATCATCATCATAGTCTTTACAACTTTGAAATGACATCGACAATCCCAATACCATACACATCAAAATGCGTAAAAATTTAGTTGTTTGTCTCATCTGAAATAAATTTAAAAGTGATTAGTTTCTAAAAGTTAATTGTTTGTCTCTTTAATTTTTTATTAGCTATGTACAATCAGTTTTTTATTGGTTTATATAAATATAAGATTAACATATCAATGACATAAAATAGGAAAATTCCCATGTAAATCGGATCTGATTTCTATATTGAAAAGTTTATAGATATCCAACAAAAGCGAACGTTTAATTTGTGTAATCATATAACCATCCCGGGAAGGGGTGGTTTTTTTATTTGCATATAAGGTAATTTTTTGATTCTCAAACACTAACACATAATTCATCATAATTTATTTTTTAATAAAAATCATCCAATAAAAAACGTTCGTTTTCTTTATTTGCAACTATTTCATTTTTTGCAGTTTGCTTCAGAATTCATAGCGCAAAGTAAATACTTTTTTTGGGGAATACAAAATAATTTTATATTTTTTGCAGGATCAGTGCACAAAAATTATTTATTATAAGTGAAAATTAAGTTTGAGTAGTGGTAATTACCCGGTCATAATAATAAAAGGGGAGGATGAATTATTTTTCTGTAAGGTATTTCCAGAAACGGACGGGGAGGTTTTGGCGGTGCAGTTTCGGATTGATACGTTCTTTGATGGCGATGGTTTTAAAGTAGGTCCGCCAGAGTTGCTGAAAAAGTTGTTCATCTTCTGCCATCAGTTGCTGATCCAGTTTGCCGGTCAAAAGATGGGATTCTTTGGTTTCGAAATGGACTTCATCGACTTTTTGCCGATTGTAATAATAACCGTATTCCCGCTTGATATCATACAGCAACCAGCATTGGTCGGCGAATCGGTTTTGAAAGTGACCGATAACCAAAGGCAGTACATTGTATATCGGTTCGAGGGCGGCAAAATAAGTCCCGTCTATGGCTTTTTGAAAACGGGTGAATTGGACAACCCGTAGACGTTCGTTACCCACTTTCTTAGCGATTTGAGTGGCTTCGAGTACATCGGGATCTCCGAAGTTGATTTCGATCGGGCGAGACGCATCAATAGCTTTACGGATATAACGGAATAGTAAGCGGTCGGTATCCGGAAGTTCGGACAACCAGCAAGAGGTGATAACGGATAGACCGGCCGGAGAGAGTCTCTTTTCAAGACCTTTCCATACCCGGGAGGATTTGCGTTCATCGGTAATAATCCGAATTACCTCTTCGTGGAATAAAGGAAGGGGAACTCCTTCGGCCTCTAGTATATCCGGAAACATTTTTCGGTCATAAGCCTCGAATATACAGGTGAGTAGTCCGTCGAAGCTTTTATCATATTGGTAGATAATCATCGGCTTTTCGGTTTTATTCGAAGATAATCTTTAGCTGACGGGGATCTTCCTGTTTGCCTTTGCGTGGAATGAGTAACTGGCGTACCCGTTCGGGCCGGAGTTCCTGAACTGTCTGTAGGGGAAGTTCATTACAGGTAATGAAATATTGCGCTTTCTTCAAAACGACCCCCATTTTTTTTAATTGCGAACCGTTGATTTTACCGTAGCGACGGGAGACAATGATCATTTTCGCCGATTTTACTCCTAAACCGGGAATACGGAGCAATAACTCATAATCTGCCCGGTTGATGTCTACGGGGAATTTTTCAGGATGGCGTAGTGCCCAGGCCAGTTTCGGATCGATTTCAAGGTCCAGGTCGGGATAAGAGTCGTCGACAATTTCATCCACTTTGAACTGATAAAAACGCAATAACCAATCGGCTTGATACAGCCGGTTTTCCCGTACCAGCGGCGGTTGTTTCAATTGGGGTAAACGGTTGTCGTAAGCATTGACGGGTACAAATCCCGAATAATATACCCTTTTCATGGTCGGTCGCTGATAAAGGGCAGAAGATAACCGGAGGATATCTTTGTCGGAATCCGGAGTAGCTCCTATAATCATCTGGGTACTTTGTCCCGCAGGGGCAAAACGGGGAGCTGACCGGTATTTTTTCCGCTCTTCGGCACTTTCCAGTACGCCTTGCTGGATGTGACGCATCGGTGTGAATACGCTTTGGAAATCCTTTTCGGGAGCTAATGTCTGTAAGCTTTTTTCGTTCGGTATTTCGATGTTGACACTCATCCGGTCGGCATATAATCCGGCTTCGTGGATAAGTTCCGGACTGGCTCCCGGAATTCCTTTTAAGTGAATATATCCGTTGAAACGGTGGATGGTTCGTAGATCCTTGACGATTCGTACCAGGCGTTCCATGGTATAATCCGGGTTGCGGACGACTCCTGAACTCAGGAATAGGCCTTCGATGTAATTCCGGCGGTAAAATTCAATGGTGAGATTGACTAATTCGGTTACCGAGAGTGTAGCCCGCGGGATATCGTTGCTCCTGCGGTTGATGCAGTATGCACAGTCGTACCTGCAATAGTTGGTCAGCATGATCTTCAACAAAGAAATACAACGTCCGTCTTCGGCAAAGCTGTGACAAATCCCCCAGCCTGCAGCACTACCTATCGCCCCGGCTTTATGTCCCCGGGACGTACCGCTGGAGGCGCAGGACACATCATATTTGGCAGATTCTGCCAATATCTTTAACTTATCCAAAACAGATTCATCCATAGTGTCACAAAGAAAGAACTTCCTGGTGAGAAAACAAATCGAAAATAGTTAAATATAGACTCGACGGAATTATTCGGCTGTTTTCGGTGCTACCGGGACCACCGGGGCGCAGAATAATACGGTCGATTTTATGACCGGTTAAACAAGGGTTTGAGTAATAGTCGGTATTCGTGGACCAGGTTGGGAGTCAGCTTATTTTTCTCCATGCCCTCTGCCAATTCTTGCAGAGTCCAAAAACGCCCTTCGTCCACTTCATCGTTATCGATGTGGATGCGGTTGTAACGGGTACATAAAAAAGAAAAAACCAGTTCCCGTTCGTGGGGACTTTCCCAAACGTAGTTACCCAGAAAACGGGCCTCGAAGTCTGTGATGCCCAATTCTTCGGAAGCCTCCCGTTTAAGTGCATCTTCGACTTTCTCATTTACGCCGATATGTCCGCCTACTGCGGTATCCCACATACCGGGCAGAAGGTCTTTTTTCATACTTCTTTTTTGCAGGAATAGTTCGTGGCGATCGTTGGTAATGTGTAAATGTACGACGGGATGGAGTAGTTTGGATCCCGAATGACAAATGCTGCGGGGGGCCTGGCCGCTAACTTCTCCTTTTTCGTCGACGATAGGCAACCATTCTTCTTTTTTCATTTTTCTCAATAAAAGACGATTATGGATAAAAAGTACGACGAAATAAGTACCTAAAATAATGTATAAGAGTGGGGTTGTGATGAATTTTGCCGTGTCCTCCGGCAAAAATAGAATGGCTGTATAGGCAAGTAGGGTATGTAGGGCGACAAGGATAAAAAGTATCCGCAACATTTTTCGCATACTTTGAAGTTGTGGTCCCGAAAGGTGGATATTTTTGCGGTAACCGGCAGGTAGAGTATGGGTAAAGTCGGTATGTGAGAAGGCGAAAAATCCTAGCAATAGACATAAAGCCGTTTCAATAATTGCCGGTTGTAGCTGTGAAAGTACCGAACCGTTTGTCCAAATGGAAATCAGACCCGGGATACAAAAAAACAAAGTAGTGAGGAGGATCATTTTGTCATATACTTTTTCCCGGATTCGGGTATAGATAAACTCAGCTCCTCCTAAAAGAAAGGCGACCCATACTCCGGTGACTGCTCCGAAAAATTCATCGGCTATGAAATAGATCCCTATCAGTAGTAAAGAGGGTAAAAGACTTCGAACAGAATGATTCATGATTTTAAAGCTATAAAACGACTGGCAAAAATAATCAATATACTTTATCTCCCCACAGCACTGCCCTGTAAAATAGCGGAAAAAAGAGAGATACAAAACCGGAATACAGCTGGAACTGAAAATTTCTGTATTAACTTTGTAGCCCGAAACGTATTTGAAAAAGTTTGTAAAGTTTATAAACCGAATGAAAAGATAGTTTTATAAGAAAAGGATTATGTTGAAGATTGTCGGAATTATGTTGCTGGGCGTATTCACCGGGTATTTATTGAAAAATTATCAGCTCCGGTGGGTACAAAAATGGATTATGCTGGCCATTTGGTTATTGTTATTCTTATTAGGTATTGCTGTCGGTACGAACGGAGAGATTATGAATAATCTGGATACGATCGGTTTGAAAGGTTTGATCCTGGCCCTGGGAGGAGTATCGGGAAGTGTGATCCTGGCTTGGGTGGTATATCGCTTTTTTTTCATGAGGAGAGACGAGTCCTCTGTTTCCTGAGTATTTCTAAGTCGTTATTTTGATTCAGAATAAATGAAAGGAAGTTTGATTATTGTTGCTTTTTTTGTGGCTGGAGTGATTCTGGCCCGCTGGGGCGTTCTGCCTCAGGAATTGCTTCAGCAGGATTTTAGTATGTATGTTTTATACGGGTTGATGTTCCTGGTGGGTATAAGTATAGGGAGTGACCGGAAAGCCTGGGCGGCGTTGAAAGGTCAGCAGCTACGGATTGTACTGGTGCCTTTGGCGACGATTGTCGGCACGTTGGCAGGAAGTATAGGGGTTAGCTTTCTTTTGACCGATATCCGTTTAACGGATTGTCTGGCTATCGGTTCGGGTTTCGGTTATTATTCCTTGTCGAGTATTTTTATCACAGAATATAGAGGGGCGGAATTGGGCACAATCGCTTTGACTACTAATATTATACGTGAGATCATAACTTTGTTGGGAGCTGCTGTTCTGGTCCGTTGCTTCGGAAAATTGGCTCCGATCTGTTCCGGTGGTGCTACTACGATGGATACTACCTTGCCGGTTATTACCCGATTTTCAGGTAAAGAGTATGTGATTATTGCGATATTCCATGGGTTTGTAGTGGATTTCAGTGTGCCTTTTCTGGTCACTTTTTTTGCGAAACTTTAGATTATTATTTATTCGTCCCAATTGTGGAAAAAGGTTTAGATGGAAGAATAACTCTTCATCTTAAACCTTTTTTTCTGTTTCAGCAAGTTGAAAATATTGCCTCCGCTTTTATCGGAAGACCAGGGAGGGGTATTTCGTTTTTTACTTCCTTTGAGAAAATAAAAAAGCGTCCCGTTTTCCGAGACGCTTTTTAGTTTCAGTAAAACTGATTATTTCACAGTTGCCATATGAGCGATCAATTCCAATACTTTGTTTGAATACCCCCATTCGTTGTCATACCAGGAAACGAGTTTCACAAAGCTCTTGTTCAAAGCAATACCTGCTTTTGCATCGAAGATAGAAGTACGGGCATCTCCTAAGAAATCAGAAGAAACGACATCTTCGTCAGTGTATCCCAGGATACCTTTCATTTCGCCTTCTGAAGCTTCTTTGATAGCAGCTTTGATTTCATCGTAAGAAGCTTCTTTAGCTAAACGGAAAGTCACGTCTACTACAGAAACGTCCAGAGTCGGAACACGGAATGACATACCGGTCAATTTTCCGTTCAGTTCGGGAATAACTTTACCTACAGCTTTAGCAGCACCGGTAGAAGAAGGGATAATATTACCTGCAGCAGCACGGCCACCTCTCCAGTCTTTCATAGAAGGACCGTCGACAGTTTTCTGAGTAGCGGTAGTTGAGTGTACCGTGGTCATCAAACCTTCGATAACACCGAATTTATCGTTGATTACTTTGGTCAGCGGAGCCAGACAGTTGGTTGTACAAGAAGCGTTTGAAACGATCGTTTCGCCGGCATATTTCTTGTTGTTGACACCCATAACGAACATCGGGGTATCGTCTTTAGAAGGGGCAGACATCACTACCCGTTTTGCACCGGCTTTGATGTGAGCTTCAGCTTTTTCTTTTGTCAGGAAAAGACCGGTTGATTCAACCACATACTCAGCGCCTACTTCATCCCATTTCAGGTTTGCAGGATCTTTTTCAGCAGTTACACGGATAGCCTGACCATTGACAACCAATTTACCGTCTTTTGCTTCTGCAGTTCCGTTGAAACGACCATGCATCGTGTCATATTTCAGCATGTATACCATGTAATCTACATCGATCAGGTCATTGATTCCTACGATTTCAATATCGTTACGAGTCATTGCTGCACGGAAAACCAAGCGGCCGATACGACCGAATCCGTTGATACCAACTTTAATCTTTGCCATTTTTATTGTTTTTAAGTGTTATAAAATTATCATTTCCTTTCAAAAGTACGGAAAATAATTCTGATGTGGTTCAGTGAATATCGAAAAAAAATGAAAAAAACAACTCAAACGATTTCAATTTTCAGTTGGAAACGCATTATCCTGAAAGGATTTACGAATAAGTGTAATGTTGGGACAGAATACCTGATTAGCGAGTTCGTTGTGAACTCTGATTGGCGAACTTTCGGTTCTGACCGATGAATGGAGGCAGGAATCTCAGCTCGACCGATCACTATGGTGCTAATCAGGATGTGAAAGGAATACTAATTGCAGTAAGTCAAATGTTTTACCTTGGGGATTTCTTTTACAGTAGCCATATGTGCGATCAGGTCTAACATTTTATTGGAATATCCCCACTCATTGTCATACCATGCAATCAGTTTTACAAATTTATTATTAAGGGCGATCCCTGCTTTTGCGTCGAATATGCAGGTACGGGCATCTCCTATGAAATCGGAAGAAACGACTTCTTCTTCTGTATAACCTAAAATTCCTTTCAGTTCTCCTTCGGAGGCTTCTCTTACTGCCGCTTTGATCTCCTCATAGGTCGTCTCTTGGGCTAAACGGAAGGTCACATCTACGACAGATATATCCAATGTCGGAATCCGGAAAGACATACCTGTCAGTTTGCCGTTCAATTCCGGGATGATTTTGCCGACAGCTTTTGCTGCTCCCGTTGTGGAAGGGATTATGTTGCCGGCTGAGGCACGTCCTAACCGCCAATCTTTTTTCGAGTGAGCATCGACCGTACGCTGACTGGCTGTCGTAGCATGTACGGTAGTCATCAATCCTTCTACGATACCGAAATGTTCATGGATGACCTTGGTCAATGGGGCCAGACAATTGGTTGTACAGGAAGCACTGGAAACGATTGCGTTACCGTCGTAAGTTTGATGGTTTACCCCCATAACGAACAAAGGTGTATCGTCTTTAGCGGGTGCCGACATAACGACACGTTTTGCACCGGCACGAAGGTGAGCTTCCGCTTTTTCACGGGTAAGGTAGTGACCTGTTGCTTCGACGACATAATCTACTCCGGCTTCTCCCCACTTCAAACCTTCCGGTTCGCGGCTGGAAGTTACGAGAATGTGGCGTCCATTGACATACAATTCACCGTCTTTGATCTCGATCGTTCCGTTGAAACGCCCGTGTACGGTGTCGTATTTCAATGTGTATACCAAATAATCCAATTCGCTCGGATCGTTGATTGCCACGATTTCAATATCGTTTCTGGTCATTGCTGCGCGGAATACCAAACGGCCGATACGGCCAAATCCATTGATACCCACTTTAATTTTTGTCATTTTTTTCTTTTAGTTTAAAATTGGTTATTTATTTAGTGTAAAAAAATCAAAATACGAGCTCCACGGACTGTAAAACAGTCCGTTTTTTATTTACTCAAACGTTTGCGTTAGGATGGATAAAAAAAAGCACTATCTGTCAGCCGACTATAAGCCGGACATTTACGATCGATAGCGCATGAAGATAAAAGGCTCAGCAAAAATAAACTGAAAATAAAACCGATAATTACTTTTTTCATTTTCATGATAATAATCTTAAGTTGCTATCTAATAATGCTTTCAAGATTCAGAATTATTATTTATGCACTTCGTTTTAATAGGGCTCCTAAAAATTGATGAAACAAACAAACCTCTCGTTCCGATGGATTACCTAAAAACTTTAACGTGTGCAAATGTATAATAAAATTTTGAATCCCAAAAATTAGTAGGAAAGATTATTCAGAGCGGCTGAATCTTATTCGAACATCTCGCTTGTAGACAAGGAATTATTACAAAATGGAGGGAGAAAAAATAAAAATGTAAGTTTTTTTTGATTTTTTCTTTGAAAAAATTTGTGCAAACGTTTTAAATACCTATCTTTGTCGCGAGATATAGAAATTATATTGCTTTATAAGTGTAGTAAATTTATTGTTAGTGTGTTTAAAAAGAGGCTGTGAAGCCTCTTTTTATTTTATGATCAAATTTTATATTTTGTTATAAAATGCTGATTTGTAATATATTACTGGTAAATGAGGTGATTTTGAATCGGTCGTCCGGGCGATTTCCGATAATCCAGGCTATTTTTTCATCCGAAAGCAATAATAAACATTCCTGTTTTTGCTTGCTGCTGAATTTTTGATCTCTGAAAAAATCACTGAGTTTTTTCTTGCTTTTTTTCATCCCGATCGGACAAAAATAGTCTCCGGCTTGCCAATTACGGATAAGCAGGGGAAATTGGAGTTTGTCGGCATCCAGACAAGCGATATCGGGTTGCTGTGGAATCACAAACTCTTCTGTACGGGGGAAGAGCGTAAATTCGACTTTTAGTTTTCCGATCGTATAAATACCTGTTGTTGGAATTGAAACGATTGTCCGGCTGCATTTGCTGTTGTCGTAAAGCCGCCAGAATATTCTGCCTCTTTCCAGGGTATGATGGCCGGCGATGAATTGTTTGCCGGGGATAGCTGTATGCGTATTCAGAATGTCACGGATCTGGACTTTGTTAAAACTGAAAGGTTTCAAGGTTTCATATAAAAAAGTATAAGGGGCGGGTGTGGCCAGCGTTTTGGAAATATGAATCAATAATTCGTCTTCCTCGCAATCCAGAATTTCTTCCTGAAGCCGGTGAATGCCGTATTGGAAGATTTCTTCTGTTTCTTTCAGGGTTTCGCAATTTTCGGTCATGGTATCCAGAAACGAAGGATTGATTTCTTTGAGGACCGGGATGATCTGGTGGCGTATTTTATTACGTACATAATCCAGTGAATTATTGGTGGAATCGGTCCGAAACCCCAATTGGTGGTCTTCTATGTATTTCAGTATATCTGTCCGCGAACATGGGAGCAGAGGACGAAGGATGTCTCCGTTGATGGATTTTATACCGGTTAGCCCTTTTATACCTGTTCCCCGGCAGAGATTGATCAAAACGGTTTCGGCAACATCGTCGGCATGATGGGCGACGACAATGTAATCCATCTTTTTCTTTTCTTTCATTTCCCGAAACCAGGTGTAACGGAGTTCGCGGGCTGCCATTTCTACACTAAGTCCGTTTTCGCGGGCATACTTCAGGGTATCGAATTTTTTGACGCTGTGAGCGATGCCGTAACTATCACAGAAACGTTTGACAAATTGTTCGTCCATGTCCGATTCTTTACCCCTTAACGAAAAATTGCAATGCAAAACCAACATCTTCAGATTCAGGTATTTGAATGCATGCAACATGCATATGGAGTCGGCTCCGCCGCTGACGGCCAATATAAATCCTGCATCCCGGGAGATGTGATGTTGTTGAAGAAAATTTTTAATCGTTTCCTGGATCATAATATGAATAAGGTAAAAAACTATAAGCCGGATGATCAGATTTCACTGAGCTCTAACCATCTCATTTCTTTTTCGTCTAAGATAGCGATTATTTCAGCAATACGGTTGGATTGCGCTACTAGTTCTTCGGGGGACAGGCTTCCGGAATTTAATGCGGTTTCGATGATTGTTTTCTCTGTGTTCAATTGTTCCATGTCTGTTTCGAGCTGTTGCATTTCCTGGCGTTCTTTAAAGCTCAGTTTGCGTTTTTTCTCTACAGAATTATTCGGAGTGGATTGGGGCTGCTCTGTTTTTTTCTTTTCTTTTTCAGTTTTCTCCAGTTGTTCTTTTTCTTCTTCTTTTTTATTCTTATAAATGGTATAATTACCGGGGAAATCTTTAACGATTCCGTTCCCTTCGAAAGCAAAAATCCGGTCGACCACTTTATCGGTGAAAAAACGGTCGTGGGATACGATCAACAGACAACCTTTGAAGCCTTTCAGATACTCTTCCAGTACATTCAACGTGATGATATCCAGATCATTGGTTGGCTCGTCCAGGATCAGGAAATTCGGATTGCCCATCAATACGGTAAGCAAATACAATCGTCTTCTTTCCCCTCCGCTCAACTTGTCGACCAGGGAATATTGCTGTTTGTCGGTGAACATGAAATATTCCAGGAATTGAGAAGCGGACATAATTCGCCCGTTGCCCAGATCGATGCGTTCGGCAATGTTTTTTACGATATCGATCACCCGGTCCGTTTCATTGAAAGCGATACCGGATTGTTTGTAGTAGCCGTAAACCACGGTTTCGCCGATCGAAATCGATCCGCTGTCCGGTTGCAGATTTTGGGTAATAATATTCAGGAACGTAGATTTGCCCACTCCGTTTTTCCCGACAATACCGATTTTTTCTCCCCTGACGAATTTATAAGAGAAATCGCGGAGTATACAATGCCCGTCGAAGCTTTTAGATACATGGTCGAGTTCCAGGATTTTTTTACCCAGTCGTTTACCCTGGATGTCCAGTTCCAATTTTTTCTCTGTCGTATTCTGAGAGGCTGTTTCTTTGAGTTTGTAAAAGTTGTCTATCCGGTATTGTGCTTTATGACTACGGGCCTGAGGCATCCGGCGCATCCATTCCTGTTCGGTACGTAACAGGTTACGGGCCTTGTCGATGGCGGCATTGCGGTTTTCGATCCGTTCCTCTCTTTTTTCCAGGTAGTAAGCATAGTTACCCGAATAAGAAAACAGACCGAATTCGTCGATTTCGATAATCTGATTGCATACCCGGTCCAGAAAATACCGGTCGTGAGTGACCATCAACAGGGTGGCATTCGATTTACCCAGGTATTCCTCGAGCCATTCGGTCATTTCGATGTCCAGGTGGTTGGTCGGTTCGTCCAGGATTAAGAAATCCGGATTACTGATCAATACTTTGGCCAGGCCGACTCTTTTTTTCTGTCCTCCCGAAAGCTGACCGATTTTTTTGTCATAAGTATCGATTTTCAGTTCCGAGAGGATTTGCTTGATCGTTGTGTCGTAATCCCAGGCCGAATGGATATCCATTTCGGGAATCAGTTTTTCTAAAGTTTCGGTATGGTTGTGCGCAACTGCTTCTTCATAAGCTTTAATCAGCTTCAACACACGAGAATCCGAGTGGAATACTTCTTCGAATACAGAATTTTCGGGATCTAAAGCCGGATCCTGGTCCAGGATACCCACTGTGATGTCGTTTCTGAAAATTACCGTTCCGCTCTCCGAGGTATCTTTTCCGGCAATAATCCGCAAAAGCGTGGATTTACCCATTCCGTTTTTGGCGATCAAGGCTACTTTTTGTCCTTTACCGATCCCGAAAGATATATTTTCGAATAACAGTTGCTCGCCGAACCGTTTGCTGAGATTATCTACTTGTAAATAACTGATCATAATTTTATGTGTAATACGGGACAAAGATAAGAAATTAATGACTACTCAGGTATTTTTTCCGTTCTTCTTCCGGGAAGTGCTCGATGGCATAGCGGAGCATGGTGCGGGGCATCCGGCTGGAACGGGAAGATAAAAAGTCTTTCAATACCTGACGGTCTTTTTTGCCGGTTTCACGGAGCAACCAGCCGACGGCTTTGTGGATCAGATCGTGGGAGTGGTTCAGAAGCAGGTCCGAAATAGCCAGACAGTCCCGGAAATCTCCTTGCCGGACAAAATGCATACAGCTGACTATAGCTATCCGCTGTTCCCACATATTGGACGAGTGGGCTAAAACATACAATATCCCGCGGTCTTTATCTGTCAACCATACTCCTAAAAGCTTGTAGCAGGTGAGGTCTACCAAATCCCAATTATTGATGTTTCGGGTTTGTGAAAGGTAGAAATCGATGCAGGTTTGCCGGAAAGCTTCGTCTTTGTTTTTAGTAAATTGGTCTACCAGGATAAGTAAGCCGGTTAGCCGGATTTCATGGTAGGGAGAAGAGATCAACTCGGCTAAGACCGGAGGTGTTGCTTTACGGTATTTCAGTGCTATGCTTCTTTGTTCGGGAACGGTGATTCCCAGGAAAAGATCTCCTTCTCCGTATTGACCTTTCCCGGTTTTGAAAAAACGGGAAAGGTGTGCGGCTTTATCCGGATTACCGAGGGCATTTAATTCGGCTATGATGTCTTGTGCCGTCGGGGTGGCATGGGTTTCGGGC
Source organism: Odoribacter sp. N15.MGS-14 (assembly GCF_000980245.1). NCBI lineage: Bacteria > Pseudomonadati > Bacteroidota > Bacteroidia > Bacteroidales > Odoribacteraceae > Odoribacter > Odoribacter sp. N15.MGS-14. The sequence goes on along the minus strand of NZ_LARE01000044.1, from coordinate 12,906 downwards.
TTCATCAGTTCAGTTTTTTTCGCCACACCAGCTGCTCCAGTAATAAAGCCGATACAGCGATCAGGATAAACCAGCCGGTGAGGTATTTGTTATTATCTTGTAAAACAATCTCTTTTACTAATTCGCTATTGTGATCGAAGCAGGTTGTTTTAATATCTGGCACCTTACTTCGGGGAAAATATTGGCTTAGTTCCTGTTCCTTACAAAATTCCATTTGTGATTCGGTACGGTCGTAGTTCCAGGCCAGTACATCGACCAGACGGCCTTCCTGGTATACTTCGAATAATCCTGCTTCTTGTATGGTCGTTGCGTTGGTGAGTTGCAGGTCGCCACTGAAATCTTTCCGCACCTCAGGGATAAATTCAAAGGTGTGGTTTTCGTTCCGGATTTGCAGGGGGTGGTTGGTCTGAATCGTTCGGGTATTCAGAAGTACGGGGGCGGTGGTATTCAGAAAGTAGGAGGTATGAAGACCGGTATTGACCTGAAAAGCCATGTTGACCAAAAGTGGTACGAACAAAGGATGAAATACCAGATCACTGTCGGTGGGCAGAAAGTTGAAAGCAGAAAGGTAAAGATTTCCTTTGCCGTAATGCCGGGATACCAATAGAGGTGCCGAGTGTTTATCCGATAATAAGATTTCGGTATGGGCGGGTAAAATAAGCCGGTAATACTGACGGATTTGAGGGAGTATTGTTTTAATATCCGGTTGTTCGAATGCATCCCGGAATAAGGCTGCCTGGGTTTCGATATGAGCGATTACGGTATTGGTATCCCGTTTGTCGTAGCGGGGAGCTTGTATTTTTTGTAAGAATTTATTCTGAACTTCGGGAGAGGAAGAGGCCGGAAGAACCAATAGATTGCCTCCGTTCATCAGATAGTCTTCCCACATGCTTTCCAGACCTGTAGAGCTGTCGGTCAGACCGTCCAGGATAATCAGGCTGTAGCGGGGAAGGTTTTGCCGGATTGCCTGGTTGACAGGAATGGAGGTAAAACTAAAATGGCTGGAATCCGAAAATAGTTTTCCAAAATAGGGATTTTCCTCCTGTTGCCATAAATACAGAATTTCGGTATTTTCACTGACCGGATAGGCAAAATAAAATGTATTGTCGAAAAGGACCGGAAAATCGGAGATTTCTACCGTTCCCTTATAAAAGTCTTCTGCTGTGTTCAGATAACTGATTTCAACCTTCTTTTCGCTATGGGCTTCGAGATCGGTTTGGATGATGCTGCGCTTTTTTCCGTTGATCGTCAGGGTGAGCGGAATATGGTGAAAATCCCTGTCTGAAGTGTTGACCAGGGTGATATATACTGTTTCGGATTGATTTTGTTTATGGAAGGCTTGCCCGAAGTTCACTTCTTTGATATAGAGATTACTTCGGTTTTCAGGTTTCATCATCAGAAAGACGGATTCCAGGGTAGAGTCGGTGGTGATGTGTTGGAAATCACAGTTCTTTTTCTGGAAATCAGAAATCAGGAATAGCGTACCCGGCTGGTTTTCTCCCGATTCTTTTACTTCTTTATAGACTTGAGAAAGTGGTTTAGTGGCCGGGCTGATTTTAAGATTCCCGATAGCCTGGAGCATTTTTTCTTTATCCAATGTGACCGGAAGAACTTTATCATTGGTGAACAAGCTGAAACGGCTACCGGCGGGATAGGTATCGACGATGTCGAAAAGATGTTTTTTCGCTTCTTCGAAAAGACTTCCTTGCGAACCTGTATTGGTCATCGAGAAAGAATTGTCGGCGTAGATAAAAATCCGGGGAGTGGTCGTTGCGGGCAAAGCTTTTCCTTCCGGGTTGAGATAGGGGGTAGCAAAAGCGATGACAATACAGCTTAAAGCTAATAGACGCAGAAACAACAACACTAAATTTTTTAAACGTGAACTGTTTTTCTTTTGCTTTTGTAAAGCTTCCAGAAAGTTGAAGTTGCTGAAATAGACTTTTTTATATCGCTTTAAACTGAACAAATGTAATAGAACAGGTATAGCCAATAACAGTAATCCGTATAGAAATACCGGATGTAGAAATTGAATGACTGATAACATAAATACTCGATTTATCGATTAAATATACCTGATTGAGGGTACCGACTATTTGCGGGAGTAAAAGTAGCAATAATTTCTGTTTTTCGGGAAAAGTTTATCCCGGAGAGTGAGGCGGTTTGTATATCTCTGACTGTCAGTTTGAAAAAATGAATTGTTAGTAAAAAAGCCGTTTTTGTTATTAAAAAGGTATTCAAAAATCAAAGAGATAATTTTTTTAATTGTACTTTTACGACAAATATCATAAAATGGGAATTTATGTCTAAGATCATTGCTATTGCAAATCAAAAAGGTGGTGTCGGAAAAACAACAACTTCAGTGAATCTTGCTGCCAGTCTGGCGGTTTTGGAGCAAAAAATTTTGTTGGTAGATGCAGATCCACAGGGAAATGCTTCGTCTGGATTGGGATATGACGTGCAAAAATTAGGAGATTCGACCATCTATGAATGTCTGGTCGACGGACTGGAAGCAGAAAAGGCAACATTGAAGACTGAGATCGACCGTTTAGCTTTATTACCTTCTAACATTAACCTGGTCGGAGCTGAAGTAGATATGATGAATCTGGAGGACCGTGAAAATATCATGAAGAAAGTGCTTGCACCGGTGAGGGATAAATACGATTATATTCTGATCGACTGTTCACCTTCTTTGGGACTGATTACCGTAAATTCACTGACAGCTGCCGACTCTGTGATTATTCCGGTGCAATGTGAGTATTTTGCTTTGGAAGGACTTGGAAAATTGTTGAGTACGATAAAACTGATTCAGAAACGGTTGAATACCGATCTGGAGATCGAGGGATTTGTGTTGACGATGTACGATGCCCGGTTGAGGTTGTCGAATCAGGTGGTTGAAGAGGTGAGAAAGAATTTTCAGGATATGGTGTTCAAGACATTGATCAACCGGAATACGAAACTGGCAGAAGCTCCCGGATTCGGACAGCCTGCTATCCTCTACGATGCAAATAGCCGTGGATCTGAAGACTATATGTTGTTGGCACAAGAGTTGATTAAAAGAAATTTGGAATAAAAGTAGATCTACATTAAAATAAATACAGAAGGAAGATTTTCGATTTACGATCGTATCCCTTTTTTATATCGAATCGTAAATTTATAATCAAAATGAAATAGAGTTATGGCAAAAAAAAATGTATTAGGACGGGGGTTGGGAGCCCTGATTGCTGATGCGGCTGAAGAACCGGTGACCAGAGAGATTGTCGTATCGGCCATACAAGAGTTGAATCTTGCCGATATCCGTCCCAATCCTTTTCAGCCGAGAACGGAGTTTGACGAGGAGGCTCTGAGTGAGTTGGCTGCCTCTATTAAAGCGATAGGAATTGTACAACCCATTACCGTAAGGGCTGTCGAAGAAGGGAAATATGAGATTATTGCCGGAGAAAGAAGATTCCGGGCTTCCAAATTAGCCGGCTTGTCGACTATTCCGGCTTATATTCGTAAAACAGAAGACGATAGTCTGCTGGAATTAGCTTTGATCGAGAATATTCAGCGTGAAGATCTGAATGCGATCGAGGTTGCCATCAGTTACCAGCGTTTGATAGATGAATGCAATCTCACTCAGGATGGCTTGAGTGAGAGAGTAGGGAAAAAAAGAGCTACTATTGCCAATTATCTTCGTTTATTGAAATTGCCTGCTCAGATTCAATTGGCTGTCCGGGATAAAAAAATTTCCATGGGACATGCACGGGCGATATTGGGAGTAGAGGACCCGGATACCCAGCTGATGATCTTCGAACAGATTCTGGAGTATGATTTCTCGGTGCGGAAAGTGGAAGAGATCGTCCGGGAATTGGTACATCCTCAGGTGGAAGAACCTGCAGAGGCTCCGGTCGTTGAAGATAAACCGAAGAAGAGTAACGAGATCGGAGATTATATCGAGTTGCAAAAACATCTGTCACGGCGTTTCGATACCAAGGTGGAACTGAAACGCAATGAAAGCGGGAAAGGAAAAATTATTATAGGCTTTAAGTCTGATGCAGAACTGGAAAAGATCATCGAGTTGTTGGATAAGATTGAATGAGAAAAATTGTTTGTTTGATAGTAGCCATTCTGGCAGGACTTAGTGTGAAAGCATTGAGTTTATCGCAAGATTCGGTGACTCAGCTAGTAACTGCCGACGATACGCTTAAAGCTTTTGAGAAGATCGTCCGGAAACCTCATTCTCCTCATAAAGCCACGATTATGGCTATGCTTCTTCCCGGATCGGGACAGATATACAACGGACAATGGTGGAAAGTGCCTATCCTGTACGGGGGTATGGCTGCCGATATTTATGGTATTGCCTGGAACCAGAAGCGTTTCAAGGAGTATCGGGATGCTTATGTCGAATGGGTGCAGTATCTGGATGCGAAAGCCAAAGATCCGGATACGCCTTATCCGCAAAATCCCGCGTGGGATAAAATTCCCAAAGCTTTCGATGTGGAGACCGATCCTTATTTGCAAACATCCCAGGGACAAACCTGGTTTAAAAATACGTTGAGTAACCGGAAAACTTCTTTTAAGCGGAACCGGGATTTGTGCTATATTGTGATGGCCGCTATTTATGCCATTAATATTATCGATGCCACGGTGTATGCGCATTTTTATGATTTTGAGATAGATGATAATCTGAGTTTTAATTTACAACCTACTTCTTCCTATAGTCCTGTTAGCGGAGGAAGTATCGGTTTGACTTTAACTTTTAATTTTTAACGCGAGATGATACGTTTTTTGTTTTTTGCTGTATCCTGTCTGCTATATCATGCTGTATGCGGGGTGAATGTGGTGTCTAAAGATAGTGTTGCTTCGGTAGAGCAAGATACTGTAATTGAAAATCAGATTATAACGGATTCTATTCCGGAATCTTTTCTGGAGAAATTGGATTATTATTATACGAGCTGGTATACAGGGAAACGGGATAGTACTTATTATGTCGATTCGCTTTGTATAGCAGAGAGTTGTAAAAATATTGTTCCCTGTAACGATTCGGTTTATCTGTTGCGTTTGGATTCTTTACAATCTGCCGTTCCATTGTCGTTCAACGATATTGTCCGTACGTACATCGAACTGTATACGGTGAAAAAACGGTTGCAGGTAGCCAATATGTTAGGACGGAGTGAATATTATTTCCCCATTTTCGAAGAAGCGTTGGATGCAGAGTGTATGCCTTTGGAACTGAAATATTTGCCTGTAATCGAGAGTGCTTTAAATCCGAAAGCTTTATCCAGGGCGGGGGCCTGTGGATTATGGCAATTCATGTACGGCACAGGGAAAATGTATAAGCTTGAAATCAATTCCTATGTCGACGAACGCCGTGATCCGGTAAAAGCAACTCAGGCGGCAGTTCGCTATCTGAACGATCTGTATGCTATTTATGAAGACTGGATTCTGGTGATAGCTGCTTATAACTGTGGGCCGGGGAATGTCAATAAAGCGATTCGTCGTTCCGGAGGAAAAAAGAATTATTGGGATATATACTATCATCTGCCTAGAGAGACCCGGGGATATGTGCCCGCTTTTATCGCTGCGAATTATGTATTCGCTTATTATAAAGAACATGGCATTTTCCCGATAGAATCAACCTTGCCGCCGATGTGTGACAGTATTATGGTGAACGATGCTTTGCATTTCGAGCAAATTGCGGCCAAGCTGGATTTTTCTGTTGAAGAATTGCGTGATTTGAACCCTCAGTACCGGGCCGACGTTATTCCTGCCGGTTTTGGAAAATCGTACGCTTTGAAGATGCCTTATAACCATATCGGTAGTTTTATCGATAATCAGGATTCTATTTTTGCTTGTAACCGCAGTAAATATTTCAACGATAGCGATCGGACCGCCGATCCTAAAAACCGGATTAAAGTGCATGCACAGGCTTTGGGACAGGACGGACGGGCCCGTTTGGTATATACTGTGAAAAGTGGTGATGTACCCGGAGCTATTGCTATGAAATTCAATGTCCGCTTGGCCGACCTGAAATACTGGAACAACCTCAATAAACGGATGACGATCCGGCCGGGGCAAAAATTGGTGGTGTATGTACCTGAGAAAAAAGCCAATCAATACAAGAATAAGGCTGCTTATACCGGTAAGGAAGATAACGTAGCCTCAGCCCCGAAAGTCGAAACGATCGATGGTGAGTTTGTATTGTATACCGTCCGGAAAGGAGAAAACCTTTGGTCTATCGCCAAGAAATATCCGGGAGTATCGAATAAGGATATTATGCGCTGGAACGGAATCTCTGAAAATCAGGTCAAAGACATTCGTCCGGGACAAAAGTTAAAGATAAAGATTTAGTTTAATTTTTTTCATTAAGAATAATATACAACTTTCAAATTAGGTATTAATTAAAAAACACCCAATTTTACAAATTCGGGTGTAAAATTGGGTGTTGTTTTTGTAAAATACTGATAATCAGCGTTTGTTGTGGAGCAGCAGGGAATCGAACCCTGGTCCAAACACGGAATCCATATGCTTTCTACATGCTTAGTCACTTATTGGTTTTCGACGATGGTCCGGAAAGTGACACCCAAGCCATCGCTTATCCTCTTAAATTTTCGCCTTTCGCCAAAGGTGGGCTAAGACTAACCTTAAATTGACTGCACCCCGTATGCCGGCCGGAATAAGGTGGAACCACCGGCGGGATGTCCCGTCCCCGTTCCTTGAACAGGGATTAAGCCTTCAATCTTCTAAAGATTAGGCAGCGAGAGCGTAATTATTTTCGCCAACTAAAATTTTGTGTCCGGGATTTACGGGCCGTTTCACTGCTCCCGACATGCTTACATACCTATTCTTCATGCTGTCAAATCCAGGTCTGCCCCATGGTATGTGAGGACAAAGATAGGAAGAAACCCGGTAAATCATATCAAAAGAGACTTAAATTTATAATTTTTGGTAGTTATATACATATTTATACCTACAAACGTACATTTCATGTAAATATCTATATAAATATCAAAAATGAAATCGTGCAGAACCTTCCCGGATCTGCACGATTTTTATTTTGAATGATGGGTAAAATTATTCTCCGATCATAAAATGATGATATCCCTTCATTTTTTGCCAACTGCCCCGGGTGAAATCGGGGACCTCGACGGGCATGCTGTTGTTTTCGATGGAGAGGCGGGTGAGTTCGCCCAGACAGGACCATTCGGCTGCGTCATAGACATCTTGATCGAGAGGGAGGCCGTGGCGTAAACAATATACCAACCGGTAATCCATGATGAAGTCCATGCCACCGTGTCCGCCGACTTTTTTGGCTTTTTCCTCCAGTTCTTTCTGAATGGGGTGTTTGTATTGCTCCATCAGCGCCTGTTTCACATCTGCCGGGACGAACGAGTGCATACTTAAATTTTCGTGATCGGGTACACCTTCGACCTGCTCCGGAGAACGGAATGTATAGCCTTCTACCGGATATTTGTTGGCGAAACCTTCGGTGCCGGTCAGTTGGTACATCCGGGAATAAGGCCGGGGATTCATGACGTCGTGCTGGATGTGCATGGTTTGGCCGTTTTCGGTCATAATCATCGTCATCGTATGGTCTCCGTTCTGGAAATCCTTACCGTCCCTTTTGTTGATCTTTTCTACCAGTTTCGGGCCGGTCAGGGCTTTGGTATCCATAGAAACGAGGTAGTTCATTTTATTTCCCCGGTGGATGTCGAGGAGTTGACAGGCAGGTCCCATGCCGTGGGTGGCATATACATCCCCCCGGTATTTTTCATTGAAATCCAGCCGCCAGTTGCCTTGATAGGCCGCCCAGAATTCTTCCAGGTTGTGGATATACGAACCTTCGACATGGAGGATATCACCGAACAATCCATGTTGGGCCATATTCAGGGTGGTGAGTTCGAAAAAGTCGTATACGCAGTTTTCCAGCATCATACAGTGCTTGCGGGTCTTTTCGGAAGTATTGATCAGTTGCCAGCATTCATCGAGATTCATGGCTGCGGGGACTTCGATGGCGACATGTTTTCCGTGTTCCATGGCGTAAACGGCTATGGGAGTATGCAACAACCACGGAGTGACGATATATACCAGATCGATATCGGGGCGTTCACAAAGTTGTTTCCAGCCTTCTTCTCCACTATAGGCGGCAGCCTGGGGACGATTGTTTTTGGTGAGGATCTCCTGGGCTTTTTCTACCCGCTCGGGATAAAGGTCACAGAGGGCTTTGATGGCAGTACCTTCGATTTGGGTAAAACGATAGACGGCCCCCGGGCCGCGCATGCCTAATCCGATAAAACCGACCCGTACGGTGTCGAGGGGTGCACAGCGAAGGCCTATGACGTCTGTCTGGCCGGCCGGACGTTCCGGAATAGCGGTGCGAATCAGATTGGGAGTCGTTTGATCCGAAGATTTAGGACATTGGCAACTGCTGATGCCCAGGATCAGAAAAGCGGTCAATAGATAAGTGATTTTTTTCATATAATTACTGATTTGAGAGTTGATTAATCCAGGCGTTCATTTCTTCCAGATGACTGTCTATGCTGTGGAGATGGGTCAATTGAGCCAAGGTCCGTTGCAGGTTGTGTTCGGGATATTGGATTTTGTAGTATGTATCTCCGTTGAGGTAATCGGTCAGAAAACGGACGGTTTGCATATAGGTTAGAAGTTGTGCCCCATAGGGTAACAATTGTTTTTCGATAGGGGTAAGGAAGGCACTTGCCGTTTCGAGATAGCCCCGGGCAAATTCCCGGAATATTTCCATATCGAGACCTACCCGGTCCAATTCTTTATCGTCTTCTGCTCCTTTATTGGCAGCGGTACGGATAAAGTCACCGAAATCCGACAATACAAATCCAGGCATCGTTGTGTCGAGGTCGATCACACAAAGAAAACGGTCATCCTGATCGAACAGCATATTGTTGACTTTTGTATCGCAATGGGTAATGCGTTTGGGTAATTTCCCTTCGCGGTGAAGCCGTTCAGCCCGGCACATTTCCTCAGAACGTCCGAGCAGTTCATCCACGATCGGTTGCACTTTAGCCAGACGGGCCGCTTTGTCTCGAGCGATCGCTTCCCGGAACTGTCCGAGGCGGAATTCCATGTTGTGAAAGTCGGGAATGGTCGCTCCGATCGGTGGATTCGGAATGTCTGACAGAAAGTATTGAAATTCTCCGAAAGCTCTTCCGGTCTGATAGGCCAGGTCCGGCGTCACTTGTTCGAAAGTCTTCGATCCGGCGATATAAATAGTCAGCCGCCAGTAACTGTTTCCGTCATAATAATAAAGCCTTTCATCTGTAGCAGGTACTAAAGTCAATGTCTTCCTGTCGATATCGTTTGCATTCCGTTGTTGCAAATGGTAACGGATACGGGAGGTAATGTAACGGATATTTTCCTGTAATAAAGGAACATCCGTGAAAATAGCCTGATTGATGCGTTGTAATACGTAATCCGGGGTATCGGGATATCGGGTTGTTACCAGGAAGGTATCGTTGATCAACCCCGATCCTAGCGGTTTTATTTCTGCCACCTCTCCCGAAATGGCAAAATGTGAAGTGATTGCTTTTAAATCTGTCATGAAAATGGTGATAAAATGATCTGCTAAAATAGTCAATTTTCCGAAGAATTGGAATTTTGATTTCTGAATTAAATTTTCTGAATTTTTTTTGTTTGTGTTTTTCGCGGAAAGGGGTAATTTTGTGAGGGAGATGTATAGTATAACTCCTCACTACGTTTGTCAGATACCACCGGTCAATGAAAAAAATAAGGTAAACGACTGACAGAAGCGACCGGGTTCCCGGACACGAATACCGAAGACGAAAAGTACCGAAATAATCCTGCCGTTTTTTAGTGACAACGGTTATGGAAATCAAATCTGATCACTGTAACCGTTGTCACTGAAAAAGATAGGACCTGAAAGTTGAAAATTACTCCGTAATCGTTGAAAAAGATGTGGATTTTCAACTTCAAAAGCCTTGATAAAAGATAGTATACACTTGTTTCGTCGGAGTTTTAATACCTTCAAAGAAATGGGTGGCCGTAATGGTTTCTACATAACCGGACATATTGAAAGTATAAGTGAATTCTGTTCTGCTGCCTTTTTTGTCGCTGATCGAAGCCAACAGATTTTGGCTGCGTTTCCCTAGCAAACCGACCATCGACAGGTAGTTCTCCTGATAAAGTTGATTAAGGTCCAGGTTGGCTTTATTATTTTCTTCCGTGGTGTACGTGAAGGTTTCCAGAGTAGCATATTCAGCGTCACTTGTGATTTTTTCCTGTGTTTCTACTCTGTTTTGATCCGACCATATATATTGGAACTGTTCCTGGTCGCTACCGATATTTTGTAAACGGAAATTTTTGTAACGATATACAATCGATATGGGCTCTTCATTACTCATCATGTCGAAGTAAGTTGCCTGATTTTCCCTGATATGGCCTTGTTCGTTCAGCATACATTCGCTGTAAAGTTTTTGAGTAACCTGATTGTTATTTTCATAAGTATTCTGCTCATAAAATAAACGGTGATCTTCGGGCATATAATTTATATGAATATCTGACAGTATCGTTTCATTTTGAATTTCTTCACCTTCGATATTTTCTGTATAAATGCCTGTTTTTTCAATATACTGAATTTGGTTATCGTTGTAACCGAATCTGATTTCCAGCCAATTATTCCGGTTTTCTACTCCTTCTGTGACTTCTGTGATGGTGATACGCTCCACCCAGGCTTCGAAGGGATCCGGTTCGTAAGATTCCGGGAAACTGCCGTCCTGCCGGACAGCTTCCTGATTGATTGTGATTGTTTCGGTTTGGCTTTGACAGTTTAGTTCGATTCGAACTGTCCGGGGATTTCCTGTCGTGTTTTCATCTAATAATATTTGCATGGTATGTTCCCCGGCTTCTTCTCCGGCAGAAGGGGTTACGGTAACCCAGGAGCGGGCTTCATCGTTTTGGATATAACTCTCCCACGAAGAGGTGGTGGTAAAAGTGATCTCGCAGGAGGGAGAGTCGGCATAAGCTGTCTGATTGAGTTGAGCAGGATCGGACAGGGTTATAAATTGATTGGAAGGATTGCCTCCGCCGCCTCCGCCGCCTCCGTCGCCTTCGCCTTCATAATCGGTAATCACATTGGTATAACAGGCTGTCAGGCATACAGCAACAAACACCTGAATGAATAGTAATATCTTTTTCATGATTAAGCTGATTTAATATTAAAATCTGAAGGATAGGTAAACACGCATTCCGTTGAATTTGGATTTTCCGGGTTCCGGCTCCTGTTCGTCTTCTTCGGAATCACCGCCTCCGAAAGATTTAAATTTACAACTTCCCCATCTGGATTCCACTCCAAGGCCGATAACTCCGTAAGAGATACCGCCGCCGGTGACAAAATAAGAAGCATAGTTTCCCAGGAGGGTATCGTCGTCGTATAAAGCTGAAAAACTGGGGGCAAACCGGAAATAAGCGTTGACGTTTAGTTTCCCGACCGGATTGACGGTAACAGAAGGACCTACTTGCATGCCGATTTCAGCTTGATGGAAATTACTGGTTTCTGGTTCTTCTTCCTCATCGTAATTGTCTTCCCAACGGTATTCGAGTTTGTAATTGGTGTAATTCAAATCGAACCAGGTGGCGTCGAGACCGAAACGGATCAAACCGGCTATCGGTTTTTTATGAAGATAAAAAGTCCTGCCGACGGTGAAAGCTGCTCCGAAATTACTTTTGAGCGTTTGATCCATACCGAAGTAAGAAGCCGGTTCGAATTCCTGCTTTACAAAACTCAGATTGCGGTACTTTTTACGTAAACGATTGTTATTTTCCTGTGCCGACACCATACTTGACCAGCATAGCAAAGCCAGCAGAATGAATGAAATTTTTTTCATAATGCAATGAATTTGAATTTTATAACTGATGTTCAAATCGTTTTATGACCACAGACTCCGATTGGCCGGTTGATTATAAAAAGAAAGTGTGGAGCCTTGCTTTATCTGACAGGAGGTTCTGACAAAACCCGAATACAAATAAACAATACCCCACACTTATCCGTATGTACTTTGACGATACATCAACAGACAAGTGATGAGTGTTTGTATTGATTATCCTTGTATTCTCGAAATTGTCAGATTTCCTGTCAAGGATAAAAGTGAAACACTTTCATCTTTAAAATGCTATCCTGTAAAGGACGCAACAAAGATATGAAATGTTTTCGATACTCACACTTAGGGGTATTGTTTTAGTTCAAGATTGAGTAAGAACAATCTTATTTTTCTCCTTTTTTTGTTAGAAATACAAACCTTTCCCGGAGACTGCTCCTTCCGAGCCTCCCAGAAATGATATTATTCCGACTTATAAGGTGATTTTTCGTGACAAATATAATTATTATTTCAGGATTGTCAAATGAATCGCCTGAAAGTTTATTCGGTTCATCCGGCTAAGCGATGGGTTGGTACGGATAAAGGGAGAGGGGGGGAAATCAGAGATCAGACTTAAAAGATGGATAAAATTCGTTATTTAATCGAAATAAATTCCGGTTTTGTCGAATATTTTTGTGGTTTTGTCAGGTCTTTTTTACTTTTATCCGAGTGAAAAGAAAAAATTGTGCGTATTATTCGATTTATAGGAGTTGCCTGTGTCATTGGACTATTTTTTGGGTGTATCGTAGCCATCGACGAGGTTGGGGAGCATCCGGATAAAATTTGGTTGCATCGTTGCAATTCGATGGAAAAATTATATGAACACAGTGAAAGGTATAGTAACTTTGAAGTAGATATCGTCTTTCGGCAGGATTCGGTATTCGATGTGACACATGATATAGATACTAGTTTTAACCTGTCTATAGAACCTTATTTTGGCTATATTCAGCAAAATGGAGGTAAATTGTGGTTGGATATTAAAAATCTCGATCTGCAAAATGTTTCGGCTATGTTAACTCAG